>JALYLC010000595.1 GCA_030774435.1 Actinomycetota bacterium | reverse complement strand
GGTCAGCACGGTCAGCGTCGCTCCGCGTGCACGCAGGAGCGCCTGGTCGCGCCGGCGCCGGTCGGCGCCCGCGCCGGCGATCGCCGCGGTCAGGAGCATGGCGAGCAGGGCGCCGGGCAAGCCCAGGAAGAGGAAGGCCACGCGGGCGTAGAGGCTGTCACCACGGGCCGCATCGAGGGCCGCCGCGAGGTTGTTCCCGACGATGGCGTCTCCGGCCGCGCGCGTCTCCAGGTTCTTGGCGAGCCCGAGCGCTCGCGCGTAAGCGGCAGCAGGGTCGCGCGGAAGCGCGCCATGGGCCAGATTCGCATGCACCTGGCGGCGGATCAGCGCTGGATGGCTGCGCGCCAGCGCGCCGAACAGCGCCTGCCAGCGCGCCGCCGGCACGATCAGGACGTTGTCCGGGACAGGCGCCTGCGACGACGCGGCGACCCCGACCGGAAGCAGCAACTGCTCGGGCGCCGTGAAGTCGACGATGCCATCGACCCGCACGCTCGCGTCGAGCATTCCGCGGCGCCCGATGAAGACGCGGTCGCCGACTCCGACGCCGAGGTTCGCGGCCATCTGCTGCGCGATCAGGACGCCGGAGCGGGCGCCGATGAACTGGCGCAGCTCTCGGGGGAACGCGGCTCGATAGCCACTCGGGACGCCGAGCACGAGGCCTGCGCTGGCAGAGCTGCTCGCGCCCCCGGCGGACGCGCGATACCCCGTCGTACGCGCATACAGCACGGGCACGGCTGTCTGCACGCCGGGGAAGCTGCGAACCTCGCGCACGAGCTGCGGCAGGGTCACGCGAGGGCTCGCCTGGACCTGCCAATCGAGGGGCACGCGCGCGAGAGCGCGGTCGGTCATCGAGGCCGTCGAGCCCGCGAGGAAGGTCCCGATCGAGGCGATCAGGGCGACTGCCACCGCAACGCCGGCGGCTGCGGAGAGCAGGCGCCCGCGGCGATGTGCGATCAGGCCGGCCAGCCACCTCAGCGTCATGCGGCCGATACCTCGATCGGCACGGCGAGGGCCCCATCGATCACCGACCAGCAGTGCTCGAAGCGGTCGGAGATCGACTGGTCGTGGGTCGTCACGACGAGAGCGGCGCCCGTCGCGTCGGCGCAGTCGAGCAACACGTCGATGACGAGGTCGCCGTTGCCTCGATCGAGCTGGCCTGTCGGCTCGTCGGCGAGGATCAGTCGCGGTCTCGTGACGAGCGCGCGCGCGATCGCGACGCGCTGGGATTGCCCGCCCGAGAGCTCGTCGGGCAGCCGTGCGGCGAGATCGGCCACTCCGACCAGCGCCAGGAGCTCGAGGGCCTTCGCCCCGGCGGCGGCCTGCGACTCCCCCATCAGCTGCAGGGGCAGCGCCACGTTCTCGCAGACCGTCAGCGGCGGGAGCAGGCTCGGGCCCTGGAAGACGATGCCGACAGGGCCGGGCCGGAGCGCCTGCCGATCTCCGATGCCAGGCCACGTGACCGCTCCCGTCGACGGTTCCTGGAGCCCCGAGAGCAGGTGCATCAACGTGCTCTTGCCCGAGCCCGAAGGTCCGACGACGGCGATCTGATCGCGCTCGCGAACCGAACAGTCGGTCGGCCGCAGCGCGACGATCGGGCGCGAGCCGCTGGGAAAGACGACGCCGGCGCCGGCGCACTGCACAAGGGGCTGGACGCTCATGCCGCCACGCGCCCGTCGATCAGCTGGACCGTCCGGTGCGCCGCCGCGGCCAGGCGGGGATTGTGCGTTGCGGCGACGATCGCGCAGCCCGCCGAGGCGCGCCTCAGGAGCAGGGAGACGATCTCGTCCGCGGTCGCCGAGTCGAGCTCACCCGTCGGCTCGTCGGCGAGCAGCAGCGGAGGGTCGTTGGCCAGAGCCACGGCGAGGCCCGCGCGCGCGAGCTCGCCACCCGAAAGCTGTGCCGGACGCGAGTGCACTCGCGCGCCGAGGCCGACACTTTCGACGATGGCCCGCGCAGCGGCGATGTCCGCTCGGCCCGCGAGCTCCTGCGCGAGCAGAACGTTGCCCACGACGGAGAGGTGGCCCAGCAGGTTGTTGCTCTGGAACAGCATGCCGATCGAGCTTGCGCGCACTGCGGCGCGAGTCGTCTCCGGCCGTCGTGACACGCGCATCCCGGTGACGTGGACGACCCCGCCGTCGGGCTCGTCGAGTCCGGCGATGCACGCGAGCAGCGTCGACTTGCCCGAGCCGGAAGGGCCCATGACCGCGACGAGCTCACCTGCTGCGGCACTCAGCGACACTCCGCGCAGGGCGAGTGTCTCCTCATCGCCCGCGTGGTAGAAGCGGTACAGATCACGCGCGTCGAGGATGACCATCAGCGCCAGCGAAACGAGTCCGTGACGGTTCGCCACGGATCGACATTGTCGGATCCGTGTGGCGCCTGCAGTGTCAGCACTGCCACGCGCCCGGACTTCCAGAACTCGTAGCGCTCGACGTCATTGAGGACAGTGCGCCCTGTAACGGCATCGCGGCGGCTACGAGCCTGGTAGCGCACGAGCACGACCCGGCCTGCCCGCCGCACGAGACTCGTGACCGTCGGCGAACGAAAGCCGGGAATGCCAGAGCGCAGGCGGGGAAGCTCCACGGAAGTGACAGAGCGAACGGTCGGGGCCTTTGCCGCCGCGCCGATCTCGACGCGGATCGAGTTGTACTTGTCGGTCAGCGTGACTCGCGGGCCGTTCGTGGTTCGCGCCCAGCCCTCTGGTGCCACGAGCGAATAGCTCGCAGTCGTGAAACGCACGAACGCCTGGTTGTCCGGAATGTCTCCGGGGGTCGGGGTATCCGCCTGAGCAATTGCCGGCGTGACGACGAGGACTGCGAGCGGGATGAAAATACCGCGGACTGTGAGCATTGCCGCAGGCTAGGCAGGCCGGCCTGACGGACGCCTGAACGCCCTGCCCGTGCGGCTCGACGGCAGGCATACTCAGGACATGCGGTACTCGCTGCTATTGGCCGAGGATGACGCGGGACTTCGCGATCTCATCGTGCGCGGCCTGCGCGAGGAGGATTTCGACATCGAGGCCGTGGGCACCGGCTCCGAGCTGCTGCGAACGTATGAGGTCCATGGGGCGGACCTGCTGATCCTCGACGTCGGCCTTCCCGATGCGGATGGCCGCGATGTCTGCGCCTCCCTGCGCGCTCGTGGTCAACAGGTCCCCGTGGTCTTCCTGACGGCGCGCGACGCCGTGCCCGAACGCGTCGCGGGCTTCGAGGCCGGTGGCGACGACTACGTCACGAAGCCGTTCGCGCTCGGCGAGCTGGCCGAGCGCGTCCGCGCGCTCCTGCGCCGGAGCGCCCGGAGCCCGGGTCTCGAAGTCGGAGGCCTGCGACTCGATTCCGTGTCACATGCCGCAGTCAACGGAGACTCGCGGGTCACGCTCACGCCGATCGAGTTTCGCCTGCTGAGCGCGCTGCTGAACAGGCCGGGCGAGGTCATGCGGCGTCGTTCGCTCGTCACCGCCGGCTGGCCCGATGGCTCGACCGTGCTCGACAATGCGCTCGACGCGTGCATGTCGCGCCTGCGGAGGAAGCTCGCGAGACTCGGCGCCACCGTCACGATCGACACAGTGCACGGAGTCGGATACCGCATCGGGGAGTAGCGGTCAGGCGTCTCGCCGCAGGAGGAGGACGGCGCTCACCGCGAGCGCAGCCAGGGCGTATCCGAGGAAGAGCAGGAAACCCGTCCACGCCGAGAGCGCAGTTGGGTCGGGGTGGATGGCGAGGATGTCCGTGCCTGCGCTCAGCGGCAAGTAGGGATCGATGCTGTCACCCCAGCTGTTGGGGAGGATCGCGGTGATGCCGGGCAGGACGAACATGAGCCCGGCGAAGGCCGCGATGCCGCCCGCGGTGTTGCGCACGAGCGCGCCGAGGCTGACGCCCATGAGCCCGGTCACGGTGAGGAAGAGCGCCGCTCCGATGACGGCGCGCAGCACGTGAGGGCTCGAGAGGGTCGTCTGGACGTGATGGCTGCGGAGGATCGGCTGCGAGACCAGGAACGCGGTGAACGACGCCACGAGCATGAGCACGAAGGTGAGCGTCGCGTAGACCCCGGCCTTCGCCCACAACACGGGCAGGCGGTGCGGCACCGCCGCGAACGTCGAGCGGATCTGGCCCGTCGAGTACTCGCCGGAGATCAAGAGCACCCCGAGCACGCCGATCGCGAGCTGCGCCAGGTGCCAGCCGCCGAGGCTCACGTCGACCGGGTTGAAGGTCGCCCGGTCGTGCGGATCCATCTGGTTCCAGTGTGCCATCTGGACGGCGGAGACGAGGATGCCGAGGCCGGCCATCCCGACCACGGAGACGAGCAGCGACCAGCGGGTCGAGCGCAGCGACCAGAGCTTCGTCCACTCCGAGCGCACCACGCGCGCCTGCGAGACGCCGACCTGCGACGGCACCGCCGCGGCGCTCATCGGGTCGCCCCCACGGACGTCTCGTTGGCCGTGGGCGCCGCGTGATATTCGACGGAGTCGATCGTCAGGCGCATGAATGCGTCTTCCAGCGATGCTTGTTCGGGGGCGAGCTCGTGGAGCACGATGCCGTTGGCGGCCGCGAGCTCGCCCACCGACTGGCACGAGATGCCCTGGAGCGTGACCGCGGAGGAATCGCCGGTCAGGTCTTCCTTGAGCGTCACGCCGTCGAGCGCCCCGGCGAGCAAACGGAGCCGTGCGATGTCGGGCGTTCGCACGCGCACCGCGTCGCCGGATGCGAGCTTCACGAAGTCCTCGACCGTCGTGTCGGCGATCAGCCGGCCGCGTCCGACGACGATCAGCCAGTCGGCCATCATGCTCATCTCGCTCATGAGGTGCGAGGAGACGAGGATCGTCCGCCCCTCGTCGGCGAGCGAACGCAGGAGGTTGCGGATCCAGCGGATGCCCTCGGGATCGAGGCCGTTCGACGGCTCGTCCAGGATCAGCGTCTTGGGGTCGCCGAGCAGTGCAGCGGCGATGCCCAGTCGCTGGCCCATGCCGAGCGAGAACGTGCCGACGCGCTTGCGGGCGACCTCCTGGAGCCCGACGAGCTCGATCACCTCGTCAACGCGGCTGCGCGGGATGCCGTGCGTCTGGCCGAGGGCGAGGAGGTGCATGTACGCCGACCTGCCGGTGTGGATCGCACGTGCCTCGAGGATCGCGCCGACCTCCCGCAGCGGCGCGTGATGGTCTCGGTAGGCCTTGCCATTCACCGTCGCCGAGCCGTTCGTCGGTCTGTCGAGGCCGAGGATGACGCGCATCGTCGTCGACTTGCCGGCGCCGTTGGGGCCGAGGAATCCCGTGACCATGCCCGGGCGGACCGTGAAGGTCAGGTGGTCGACGGCGAGCTTGTCGCCGTAGCGTTTCGAGAGATCGCGAACTTCGATCATGAGGGCTCCAGTCGGCACCGGTTCGGCGCAATCTTCAATGCACTCTCTGAGAGGGTCGTGAGAGTGGCACTCGCGTTCAGGCGGTGATCAGGCGCAACCGCGCACCATCGTGTCGATGCTCGATGTACGCACTTCCCGGCCGGCGTTCGCCGGGCGGGAGCCGCTCGTCGGTGCTCTCATCGGCGCGGCATGTGCGATTGCCGTGCTCGTCTTCGCGCCTCCCGCGCAGGATCTCGCCGCCCACGCATACCGGGCGTCACTCGTCAGCCACGGCGTGCTGCTCTGGGACAACTACTGGTACACGGGCACCTATCCACTCGTCACCTACAGCCTGCTCGCTCCGGCTCTGTCGGCGTTGTTCGGAGTGGCAGCGCTCGTCGTCGCCTGCACGGCTGCCGCGGGTGGGCTGTTCGCCTCGATCGCGACGCGGGAGTGGGGAGGCGACGCACGCTGGCCCTCGCGAGCATTTGCCGTAGCCGCGGCGTTGCCGCTGTTGCCGGGCCTCGACGCCTATGTGCTCGGCGTACCCCTGCTCCTGGCAACGGTCGTGTTGCTACAACGGGGCCACCGTGTGGCAGCGCTCGCCAGCGCCGCGCTGACGCTCGCGGCGAGCCCGCTTGCGTTCGTGTTCCTACTCGGCATCGTCCTGGCGCTGGTCCTCTCCGGTCGCGGCGCCTGGCGGAGCGTCGCCGTCGTGGGAGGCGGACTTGCGGTGCTCGCCGCGCTCGAAGCGGTCGCGATGCTGGTCGCGTTCCCCGGCACTGGCGTCTATCCGTTCCTCGTCTGGCATCTCGCGGCGGTGGGCGGCCTCGCGCTCGCAGGCACGCTGCTGGCCTATCGCGACCGGGCGACGCGGCCGATCGCACTGCTGCTCTGCGGCTGGGGCATCGCAAGCCTGGTCTCGTTCCTGGTCGCGAACCCGATCGGAGACAACTTCGCGAGGCTGCGCTACGGGGTCTTTCCGCTGCTCTTGCTGCTGGCCGTGCGGCGGCATCACCGGGGCATCGCATCGGTCGTCGCCGCCGCCGCGCTCGTCTACGCGGCCGTGCCGGATCTCGTCCAGGTGGGCGAGCAGGCCGATGCGAGCAGCTCGCATGCCAGATCCTGGGCGCCGGCCGTCTCCTATCTCCGCGCCCACCTGCCGCCCGGCGCCCGGGTCGAGGTCGTGCCGACATCGGCGCGCTGGGAGTCGTACTACCTCCCGGCCCGCGGCATCCCGCTGGCGCGCGGCTGGTTCCGCCAGACGGACATGGCCCGCAACCGCCTGCTCTACCGCGCCGTGCTCACGCGAGCGGCCTATGCCGGCTGGCTCGGTCGATCCGCCGTGCAGTACGTCGTGCTGACGCCGTACCCGCTCGACGATCACGGTGCGAGCAGCGAAGCGCATCTTCTGCGGACGGGTGGATCCGGCCTGCGGATCGTCTGGAAACATGCCGGGTTCACGATCTTCTCCGCGCCCCACCGGGCGCGGCTCATGACGGGTGCGGCAGGTGCGCAGGTGATCACATTCAGTCACGACCGCATTGCAGGCGTCGCCCGCCGAAGCGGCAAGGAGGCGCTGCGCGTCAGCTACTCGCCCTACTGGGTGACGAGCGGCGCGGCGTCGTGCGTCGTGCGAGGTCACAGCGGCATGTCGACCGTGCTCTTCGCTCGCGGTGGTGCTTTCTCGCTCAGCATCACGCGCGACCCGCTCGTGATCGCGCGCCGGCTCGCCGACCCCGACTGCTGAGGATCAGTCGATGAGCATCTCCACGCTCGGTATCGGGGCGGCGTGCTTCCTGGCGTGCGCCGTCGAGTTCGTCGAGGCGCTCACGATCGTTCTCGCGCTCGGCGTCACGCGCGGCTGGCGGTCCGCGCTGTGGGGCGCCGCCTGCGCACTCGCCGTCCTGACCCTCGCCGTCGCCGCCATCGGCCCGAGCATCACGCAGCACGTGCCCAGGCACTGGCTGCAGCTCGTCGTCGGCGTCCTGCTCCTCACATTCGGGTTGCAGTGGCTGCGCAAGGCGATTCTGCGCTCGAGCGGCCGCCTCGCTCTGCATGACGAGGACGAGGCCTTCGTCTCGGAGGCGGAGGCCGCGCACAACGCGCCCCGCGAGCTCCGCCTGGGGCTCGACTGGTACGCCTTCACGATCGCCTTCAAGGGCACGCTGCTCGAAGGGCTCGAGGTCGTGTTCATCGTGGTGAGCTTCGGAGCGAGCACGGCCGATCGGGTGCCTGCGGTCGTCGGTGCCGGAACGGCGTTCGCCCTCGTGCTCGCGGTCGGCGTCGCCGTCCATCGCCCGCTCTCCCGCGTGCCCGAGAACCTCATCAAGCACGGCGTCGGCCTGCTGCTCTCGACATTCGGCTTGTTCTGGCTCGTGGAGGGCCTGAACGCCGTTGCGAAGGGCGGTCATCCAGTCGAGTGGCCCGGCGGTGATGTGGCTCTGCCGGTCATCTTGCTGGCCTGGCTCGCCTGTGCGCAACTCTGCATCCGCGCGCTGCGCCGAGCACCGCAGGGCGTGATCGTGTGAGCCCGCTCCGCGGATTCGGGCGCTTCTGGTGGGACTTCGTCGTCGGCGACGAGTGGCGGATCGCCGTCATCGTCGCCGTGGCGACCGCGCTCGGCGCAGTTGCTGCGATGGACGGCCGCATACGCGGCGAGGTCATCGCCGGCGGCGTCGCGGTGGGCGTCATGGCTGCCGTCTGCGACGTGGTCATCGCAGCGGGCAGGCGCCCACGAAGCTAGAAGCTCGAACAGAATCAGCGTGTGAACGCCACGCTGTTTCTGTGAGAGCTTCTCAGCCGCCTGCGACGTCCCGCCTGAGGAACACGAGGTAGGCGCCCGCGAGCGCGACGGCGGCGTAGACCGCCGAGACCCAGCCGCCGCGCGTGATCGGCGCCCAGTCGATCGGCGTCCGCAGAAAGCCGTGCCAGGCGTCGAACTGAGTGGTCAGGAGATACGGCTTGATGGCCCCGACCCCAGGGAGGATGCCGATCAACTGCATCAGCAGCGCGGTCATGAGTGCTCCAACCACGGCACCCGCCGAGTTGCGCGTGACGGTCGAGAGCAGTACGCCGATCGTGGTGATCGCGAGCAGTGGCAACGCGTAGACGGCCAGGCTGGCAAGCACGAGGACGAGTCCGCGCCAGGCCGAGACGGTCGTGCCCGAGAGGCTCGTGATGGGGTTGAAGCCCCACGCGATCGTCGCCTCGGTGATGGAGACGGCGGCCATGGCGACCAGGGCGAGCAGCGCGTAGGTGATGGCCGCGCCGACCTTGGCCGCGAACAGCTGCCCGCGCGTGACGCTGCGCGTGAGGATGGTCTTGAGCGTGCCGTTGCCGTCCTCGGCGGCGACGATGTCCCCGGCGACGAGCGAGGCGATCAGCGGGAAGAGCCAGATCGATCCGAAGGTCAGGAGGACGAGCGGCGCCGCCAGGCCCGTGTCGCGCACGTAGCGGCCGAACGGCACGTCGTTGGGCGCGCCGTTCTGGACTGCCAGCGCGACGACGAAGATCGTCGGCGCGATCGTGGCCGCGGCGAGGCCGAGGTACGTGCGCTTCTGCGCGACGAGCTTGCGGAGTTCCCAGCGGTAGACCGTGAGCGTGTGCGGCATCACGCGACCCGCTCGAGCTTGGGAAGGGCCCTGGGCGGCTCGCCGGGAGCGGGATCCTCGGTCAGCGCGAAGAACCGCTCCTCGAGCGACGCCGCGTCCGGAACGAGGGCGCGCAGCGCTATCTCCGAGCGCGCGAGCTCGAGGGTGAGGCCCTCGATGGTTGCTTCGTCGGCGCGCATCCGCAGGCCGTCGGGGGCGACGACGAGGTCGCGGATGCCGGGATACACGGCGCAGATCTGCGCGGCCGCGGTGTCATCCGACGTGCGCAGCGTGTAGCTCCCGGCAGCCGAGGCGCGCAGCTCGTCGAGGCGGCCCTCATAGACGATGCGGCCGGATCGGATGATCGCGACGCGGTTGCAGAGCTCCTCGACCTCGTTCATGAGATGGCTCGAGAGCAGGACCGTGATGCCGCTCTCGGCCAGAGCGCGGATGAGCGCGCGCATGTCGCGCATGCCCGCCGGGTCTAGTCCGGTTCCCGGCTCGTCCAGCAGCAGCAGGCGAGGCCGGCGGATCAGCGCGCCGGCGATGCCGAGGCGCTGGCGCATGCCGTGGGAGTAGCCGCCGACGCGATCCTTTGCCCTGTCGGCGAGGTCGACGGTGTCGAGCGCCGCGTCGATCTGCGAGCGCGCGTCGCCGCCGTCGAGCGCCGCCACCAGCTCGAGGTTCTTGCGACCCGAGAGGTAGGGATAGAAGCGCGGCGCCTCGACGAACCCCGCGACGCCGTCGAGCGCGCGCACGCCGTCGATCATCGGATCCCGCCCGAACAGCCGGGCTGATCCGGCGCTTGGCCGGATCAGCCCGAGCAGCATGCGGAGCGAAGTGGTCTTGCCCGCGCCATTCGGTCCGAGGTATCCGTAGACGTCGCCGGGCTCGACGGTCAGGTCGACATTGTCGACCGCCGTGATCTCGCCGTAGGTTTTGACGAGCCCTCGTGCCTCGACCACCGCGGTCACGCCAGCACCGCCCGCAGCGCGGCTTCCGCCGCGTTCGGCGGCAGCGAGCCGAGCAGCGTGTAGCTGACGCCGCCGCGCTCGACGGTGATGAGCGTCCCGAGCGCGGTGGGCAGCTCATGCCCGGTCGCTCCGCCGATCGAGACGGAGGGCAGGCTTGCCAGCGGGTTGTCGCCCTTGGCGGACGTGTTCGCCGAGCGTTCGATCACGGCGATCGCGCCGAGGCTCTTGCCGTAGGTCACGAGCGCGGCCGGCTGCGTGCCGTCGCTGATCAGGCGGACGTCGGTGCGGGGCAGGCCGACGAGCGTGTCGGGCGCGGCCAGCGTGAACGGCACGGCCGCGCTGACAGCGGTCAGGCCCTGCGTCGGGGACGTGCCCGGCGAACCGGAGGAACCGGCGTGATCGAGCGAGCCGAGATCGACGACCTTCGCCCCGGCGGGGGGCGTGATCGCGAGAGCACCGGCGTCGACGCTGCCGTAGCTGATGTCCGTGACGTCCAGGGCGAGCACGGGGGAGCTGCTACCGGCCGCCGCGATCGAGATGTGGAGCGGCACGCCCGTGGCCGCATCCCAGGCGACCTCAGCCTGGCCGAGCAGCCCCGCATCGTGCTTCGGGGTGACGTCGACCTTGTAGGTGGGCTGGCCGGCCTGCGTGGTCGGATCGGCGCCCGAGACCGTCGCCTGCTGTGCCAGCTGCGTGAGGGCGGACGAGATCTCGGCCGTGCTCGGCACGCCGTGCGACGTGTCCGTGCCGCTGGTGTCCGCCGCGTCTTGCGTTCCGAGCTGCGCCTTGTAGACGGTGTTGCTCGACGCGTCGTAGATCGCGATGTCCCCGTTGTCCACGGTGATCTGCGCATCGCCGGCGTCCGACTGCAGCTCGAGCCGGGCACGGTCGCCCGAGATCCACAGGCGTCCGTCCGCGCCCGTGAGCAGCGGCGAGCCGGCAGGGAGCGCGCCGCTCGCGATGAGGTTGTTCGTGAAGTGGACGCGCGCGGTGATGCCCGTGGGCTTCGGCGCGGCCAGCGAGTCGTGGATCGCGGCGTCGAGCGGCTTGGCCGGCGGCGGGGTTCCGCCGCTGCCGGAAGCCATCGCAACGGCGACACCGCCGACGACGAGAGCAACCGAGAGGAAGGAGCCGGCGATCAGCCGGCGGGTCGATGTAGTGCGGAGGAACTTCACGGGACGGCTCCTTTCAAGGCGTCGTACCCCGATGTGTAGCCACAACGCATGAGAGGACTCTGAGAATTGCCTGGAGACGAGCGTGACCCAGCATGTGCGACGCATACCTCGGGTCCGACCCCGGGGGGATGCGTGTCACAGACGTTCGTCAGATCAGGCCATGAGCGGCAGGTCGAGCGTGAATGCGGCGCCCGCGACGGTGACGCTGCCGCCGTGCCGCTCGGCGGTTGCCCGGACGATCGCCAGACCCAGGCCCGAACCGGGAGGCCCGTCGGCGACCGGGGCGCGCCAGAAGCGTTCGAAGGCGTGCTGCGCCTGCTCGGGGCTCAACCCGGGTCCGCGGTCGGAGACCGTCACGCGCGCGCGGCCGTCTGCCTCGCGAACCTGGACCGTCACGGTCTCGTCCGCGGGGCCGTGCACGAGCGCGTTCTCGGTCAGATTGGCGATCGCGCGCGCGAGTGCCTGCGCGTCGCCGCGGACGGTGACCGGCGCAGGAGCGTCGACGTCGACCCGAGGGCTCGCGAGCTCGAGGGCGAGCTGGTCGAGGCGAACCGCCTCGGTCGGGCCCGGGCCCGCGGCGTCCTCGCGCGCGAGAGCGAGCAGATCGTCGAGGAGGTGCGCGAGGCGCCTGGCGTCGCTCTCCAGATCGCCGAGCACTTCGAGGTTGGCGCCGTGCTGGGCGATGTAGGCAGCATTGCCGCGCAGCGCGGTCAGCGGCGTGCGCAGCTCATGCGACGCGTCGGCCACGAAACGACGCTCGGCCTCCCGCGCGCGCTCGAGCGAGGCGAGCATGGCATTGAGCGTCTCGGAGAGTGCTCCGACCTCATCTGCGGAGCCGGTCGTCGGCAGGCGCCTGGTGGCGTCGCCCGTCTCGCCGATCGCGCGAGCCGCGGCCGAGAGGTCGGTCAGCGGCCGGAGCGCGCGGCGTGTCAGCAGCAGGGCGATGCCGATTGCGAGCAGCGCGGCGCCTCCGGCGGCGATCAGCACGAGGACGCGTACGCGGTGCGCGGTGCGCTCGTCGGCCTGCGTCCCGGTCGCCACGAGCACGGCCCCGCCTGCGGCAGGGCCCGATCCGATCGCGGCGAGCGGCGCCCGGTACACGCGCAGCGACTCGCCGCCGAGCCGGGCGTTCGAATAGCGCGCGCGCCCGGTCGCGATGACGTTCGCGATCTGCGCCTGAGTCCCGAGCACCTCTCCTCCCAGGGACGCGGAGCGCGCGACGATGCGCCCGCGGCGGTCGACGACCTCGACCAGCAGGCGCCTGCTTCCGACCCGGCCCTCGAGTGCGCCCGGCGCCGTCAGCAACGCGGGCGCCGACGCGCTCAGCTGGGCGACCTGCGTCGCGCCGTCCCGGAGAGCCGCATCGCGAGACGACGCCTCCTCGCGCTCGGAGAGCGCGATGACGGTGACGCCGAGCAGGACGGTGGCGAGCGCGATCGCCGCACCGGCCGCGATCGCGACCCGCAGCCGCAGGCTTTGCGTCCTCATGGATCGAGCACGAAGCCCACGCCGCGAACCGTGCGGATGAGCGGCGGCTCGCCGAGCTTGCGCCGCAGATACGCGACGTAGCGGTCGACGGCGTTCGCCGTCGCGCCGCCCTCGCCCCAGACGTGCTGCAGCGCCTGCTCGCGCGAGACCACGGCGCGGGCATTGCGCAGGAGCAACTCGAGGAGATCGGCCTCGCGCGGCGTGAGCGCGAGATCGCGTCCGCGGCGCGAGGCGGCCCGTTCTTGAAGATCGAGAGTCACGTCGCCGGCACTCAGGAGATCGCCTGCCGGGTGGCCTCGGCGCAGCAGCGCTCGCACGCGCGCGAGCAATTCAGCGGTCGCGAAGGGCTTGACCAGATAGTCGTCGGCCCCGGAGTCGAGGCCGGCCACGCGATCGGCGACGGCGTCACGAGCGGTGAGCAGGAGCACGGGAAGCGCGTCGCCCTTCCCGCGCAGGCGCCTCGTCACTCCCAGGCCGTCGAGGCCCGGCATCGTGACGTCGAGCAGGACGAGATCCGGCGCCGCACGTTCGATCGCGACGAGCGCACTGCCCCCGTCGGCAGCAACGGTGACGTTGTAGCCCTCCGCCTCGAGCGTGCGCGCGAGCATGCGCCGGACTCCGGCGTCGTCGTCGACGATCAGGACACGCGAGGTCTCACGCACCAGTCGGAGTCTGCCTTATGCGTGCCCGCGGCCCGCTACCGGGGCTCATCCGCCCGCGGGTGGCCGACACGGCCATGGCCAACTACTTAGCGGAGAATTCCGGTGTGTCCCAGGGAGTAGCGGCCGGGCTGCGGCCAGACGCACAGGCCGTGGGGTCCCGAGCCGACCGGGATGCGCGCACGGAGGCGGCCCGTGCGCGTATCGATGGCGTACACCTCGGAGCGATAGCGGCCCGAGAGCCACAGAGTCCGGCCGTCGGCCGAGATGCCGCCCATATCGGGCGTGCTGTTCGGGATGTGCCAGGTGGCAACGATCCTGTGCGTGGCGAAGCTCAGGACGCTGACAGTCCCGGCGGCCCGGTTGGTGACATAGAGACGACGCGCATCGCGGCTCGGATAGAGGCCATGGGCGCCCGCCCCCGTGCGGATGAAGCCGCGGAAGCGGAGCGTTCGGGCGTCGATCAGCCAGACTCCGCCGCCGGCCATGTCGGCAACGAAGAATGTGCGCCCGTC
Source organism: Actinomycetota bacterium (assembly GCA_030774435.1). GTDB lineage: Bacteria > Actinomycetota > Thermoleophilia > Gaiellales > JALYLC01 > JALYLC01. Next base: position 816 of record JALYLC010000595.1, on the reverse strand, counting down.
CGGGGAGAGCTTCACGTCCTGAGGCATGCCCGGGCGGGGAAGGTGCAGCACGCGCGTCACGCTCTGGCGGGCCACGTTGACCGCGACCATCTCGCTCGAGAATTCGCAACTCGCCAGCAGCATGGAGCCGTCGGCGCTGAAGTCCATGTGATCGACTCCTCGGCACGGCACCGCGAGCGAGTGGATGAGCCGCATGCCGTGTGCCGTGCGGAAATCGAGGTGACCTCGAGCCTCCGCGACGACGATGGCGTAGCGCCCGTTCGGCGTGAAGTAGAGGTTGTAGGGATCGGTCACCGGGATCGGCCGGCCTGCGAGCCGCCCGGTCGTCGGATTGATCGGCGTGAGGCTGTTCGACAGGTCGTTGTCGACGTAGAGCGTGCGCAGGTCGTAGGACGGCGTCACGTGCTGCGGGAGCGCGCCGACGCGGTAGTGGGCGATCACCTTGAACGTGCGCTGATCGATGACGTCGAGCGTTCCCGACTGGCTGTTGGGGACGTAGACGAGAGGGCGCGCGCTGCGCGCGGCACCCGTCAGCGCGTTGGCACCGTCGGCCGCGTAGACGTTTGTGGAGGCTCTGCCTGCGGGGCTCGCCGGCCGGGACCTGCTCGCAACCAGCTCACTGATCGCGTCCGTGACGCCGCGCCTCGTGTTGCCTCCCGCGATCAGGATCCGGTGCCCGACGGCGACGGCGGCAAGGTCGCTGCGCGCAATGCGCAGACGGCCCGCCGAGGCGGCTCGGCCGGTTCGCGGATCGATCGCGACGATTGCCGAGCTGACCAATCCGAGCGCCGCTCCCCGGCCGCCGATGACGAATAC
>JALYLC010000594.1 GCA_030774435.1 Actinomycetota bacterium | reverse complement strand
CCTGGGCGATCAGCATCACGTGCTCGACGGCATCGGTGTCGTAGAGGCGCTGCTTCACGCCGAGCGTGGCGATGGCAGCTCGCTCGGTCCAGAGGTCGAGCTGCATCTTCGTGATGCGCGCGATCGTGCACACCTGCCCGACGGTGAAGAGCACGTCGTTGATGCGCGTCGCGACGTCGACCGGGCGCAGGAGATCGGACTTGTCCACCATGCTTCCTTCATCGGCTCCGCGCAGCGCGGACTTGAGTCGGGATAGGGTCTAGTAGGCCGTCCCCGCCGAAAGGAGGGTCCCAAGCCCTTCCCGAATGGCCGCCACGCCGTGACGTGCCCCGGCGAGCCAGTGACCGAGTGAGGGTCCTGGCGGAAACCCGCCCAAGACGCTCGAACCCGCGCCAACGGCCGATAGGCCACCGCCCCGCCACGGGTATCACGGGGGCAGACCTCGGGGAAAAGGCTCGAACGACCCCCGACTCCTAGGAGGTCTGACCCCTGCGCCAGCGTTCGAACCCACCGCAAGGAGTGGCAACGACTACCAGGCGCCGAATCTGCAATGCACGTACCCTCAGCCCTGCGGCGCTCGGCCCTATCCGTCAGCTGCAGAATTGGCGGCGGGAAATCGCTGCCTCTCCGCCCTGCTGGGTTCGAACGTTGGCGCAGGGGTCAGACCTCCTAGGAGTCGGGGGGCGTTCGCGCCGTGACCCGAGGTCTGCCCCCGTGATTTCCGAACACGCGCGGTGGCCTATCGGCCGTGACGCAGGTTCGATCGTCTTGGGCGGGTTTCCGCCAGGACCCTCACTCGGTTACCGGCTCGCCGGGTCCAGGGAGGCGACCACCAATGGTTCCTGGCTCGCCGGGTTCGCCCGGCCGTCCCTAGACGAGCTGGTCGAGGCTGCAGCTCTTCGGGTCGCGGTCGTCGCGCCAGCGGACGACGCGCGTGCCGTGTCGGATGCGGCCGCCGCTCACGTGGTCGTAGGAGACCTCGATCACGAGCTCGGGGCGCAGCTCGACCCATTCGAGCTCCCGGCCGGCCGTCCAGCGGCTGGCCTCGCCGGAGCCGTGCTCGCCCGTCTCGAGCGGTCGCAGCTTCACGAGCAGCTCGCGCTTCTCCTTCTTGCTGAAGGCAGAGCAGTGGCCGACGATGTGCATCTCGCCCTGATCGTCGTAGAGGCCGAGGATGAGCGAGCCGACGGTGTCGGGCTCCGTACCGGGGCGGTAGCCGGAGATGACGCAGTCGAGCGTGCGCCGGCGGCGCACCTTGAACATGCCGACGCGCTTGCCGGGCAGATACGGAGCATCGGCCTGCTTTGCGATCACGCCCTCGGCCGTGTCGAGCCAGCGCGACGCGCGCTCCGTGGTCGCCTCCTGAGGCGTGAGCCTCACCGAGTGGTCGCCGACATCCGCCAGCAGGCGCTCGAGCGCCGCGCGGCGCTCGCTGAAGGGCCGCTCCAGCAGCACCTCGTCGCCCTCGGCCAGCAGGTCGAAGGCCACGATCGACGCGGGCGTCTCGCGAGCCAGCATCTCCACCCGCGAGGCCGCCGGGTGGATGCGCTGCTGCAGCGCACCGAAGTCCTGGCTGCCGTCGCCCGGGTCGATCACGATCTCGCCGTCGAGCACGTAGCGGCCCGGCGGCAGCGTCAGCTCGGGGAAATAGCGGTCGAGCGGCTTGCCGTTGCGCGATTGCAGGAACACCTCGCCGCCGTCGACGAACGCGATCACGCGGAAGCCGTCCCACTTCGGCTCGTACACCCAGGCCCCCTCGGGCGGCAGTTCCGTCGCCGTCTTGGCGAGCTGCGGCTCGATCGTCGGCGTCAGCGGCAGGGTCACTGGGCGAGAGGCTCGGGATCGGGGATGTCGAAGCCGCCGGCTTCCTCGAGACGGTGGATGCGGTCCTCGAGCGGCGGGTGCGTGTCGAACAGGCCGCCGAGGCTCGAGCGGAGCCCGACGTTGTCGCGCAGCGGCGATTCGATGTAGAGATGCGCGGTGGCGCGCGTGACGTGCTTGAGCGGGCGCTTGTCGTTGCCCAGCTTGGCCAGCGCGGTCGCGAGCGCCTCGGGGTCGCCGGTGATCTCGGCGCCCGAGGAGTCCGCGAGATACTCCCGCCGCCGCGAGAGCGAGGCCTGCAGCAGCGCCGCCGAGATGGGCGCGAGCACGAGCGCCGCGATGCCGATCACGAGCGTGATGGCGTTCCCGCCGTCGCGATTGTCGCGGCGGCCGCCGCCGAACAGGCTGACCCGGAACAGCAGGTCGGCCATCAGCGCAATCACGCCGACGAGCACCGCGGCGAGCGTCATCAGCCGCACGTCGCGGTTGCGGATGTGCGAGATCTCATGCGCCATCACGGCCTCGAGCTCGCGCTGATTCATGAGCGCGACGAGGCCCGTCGTGGCCGCGACGTAGGAATCCGACGGCTTCCGACCGGCGGCGAACGCGTTCGGCGCATCGTCCTCGATCAGGTAGACGGGCGGCGTGTGGTCGAGGCCGGCGGCGATCGCGACGTTCTCCACGGCGCGCACGAGCTGCGGCTGCTCCGCCTTCGTGACGGGTCTCGCATGCGCGACGCTCGCCACCAGGCCTCCGGCGCCGAAGTACGAGAAGAGCCCGTAGGCGAGCCCGACCACGCCGATCACGATGCCGATTGCGGGGTTGAACGCGTAGTACACGGCCGCCCCGAAGACGGCGATGAGCAGCACGAACTCGAGCAGCACGAAGGCCGTGCGAATGCGATTCGCGCGAATCTGCTCCTGCAGGCTCACGACACGCTGACGGCCACGGGTGCGCGCTCCGCATCGTCCTCGATGCGGAAGAACTCGCGCTCGCGGAAGCCGCCGAGGCGGGCGATGATGTTCGTCGGCACGCTCTGGATGAGCGAGTTGAAGCGCCGCACCGTGGTGTTGTAGTAGCGGCGTGCCGCCGCGATCTTGTCCTCGGTGTCGCTCAACTCGGCCTGCAGGCGCTGGAAGTTCTCGGATGCGCGCAGCTCGGGGTAGGCCTCGGCGATGCCGAAGAGCCCCGTGAGGGCGGCCGTCATGGCCACGGACGCGGTCGCGGCCTGCGCCACGCCCCGCGCGGCGAGCGCCTGCGCGCGAGCCTCGGCGACCCTCTCGAACACGCCGCTCTCGTGCGCCGCGTAGGCCTTCACGGTCTCGACCAGGTTCGGGATCAGGTCGGCGCGGCGCTTGAGCTGCACGTCGATGCCCGAGAAGCCCTGCTCGGCCTCGTTGCGCAGCCGCACCAGCCGGTTGTAGCCGAACACGAGCCACAGCAGGATGACGACGACGACGCCGATTGCGATCCAGAGAGCGAGCATGAACCGGGACGGTAGCGTCTCGGCATCGCCCACGCGCGCGAGGCGGGCCCAGACGGCCTGCCTGGGGCTCAAAGAACTGGCTGCGGTCAGGCTCGTTCCAGACCGTGCAGCTCGTCACGCGCGGAAGCGGCGCCGCTTGTAGCCGAACACGAGCCACAGCAGGATGACGAAGACGCCGCTGATAGCGATCCAGACAGCGAGCGTGAATCGGGACGCTAGCGTCTTGTCATCGGCCACGCGCGCGAGGCGGGTCCAGACGGCGAACACGGGCTTCTTGTGGTTGTCCGAGTCGACGAGGCCGCTACGCCAGTAGCTCGTCGGCGAGACGTCTCGCAGCAGGAACCAGACGAGCATCTGGGCGTACGGATAGTGGCTGCGCACCAGATCGACCGACTGCTCGGCGAGGTCGGCCTGCCGTTGCGGCGTGATCACCCCGATCCCCGGCTGTGGCGCGGTGCGCCAGGCGAACTCGGTCAGCCAGATCGGCACGGTGTCGCCGTAGGCGTCCTGGAGCGCGTTCTCGAGGCGGTCCAGGTTGCGCACCGTGATCGCGCCGTGGTCCTCCTTCTCGTCCCCCCGGTACTCGGGCAGCAGGCTCCCGAGATACGGATTGAGCGCGACGACATCGGGCCGCGGCCCGCCCGCGGCGCGGTAGCGCGCCAGAAATGCGATCGGCGCGATGCCGCCCTGACCGCCGCGGCTGGCGAGCGGGCCGAGCGCCACCTCCGCGTCGGGCACCACGGAGTGAATCGCGCTCGTGCAGGCGCCCATCAACCGCGCCAGGACCTTCGGCGCCTCGAAGCCGTGCCTGCCCTGGGGCTCGAGGAACTGGCCGCGGTTGGGCTCGTTCCAGACCGTGTAGCGCGTCACGCGCGGAAGCGGCGCCTGTGCGCCCGCCGGCGTGAAGCTGCCCGAGTAGCGCGTCGCGACCGCCCGGCAGAACGTGCCGTAGTCGCTCGCATCGAGCGGCGCGGCTCGCGGTGCGCCGCCGCCGTTCGCCCAGCCCGGCGCCTGCACCAGCGTGAGCAGGACGCGCGCGCCCTGCCGCGCGGCTCCCTCGACGATGCCGTCGGTCGCCACCCAGTTGTAGGCAGGGTCGCCGGGCGAGGCCGGCTGACGGGGCCGGACGTGCGCCACGCTCGACCAGTCGACGTTGTAGCGAATCACGTCCGGGCGCAACTCGCGCGTCAGCTGCCAGGCCCGGGGATCGGCCGAGCTCAGATACGCGTCGTCCTGCAGGCCCA
>JALYLC010000593.1 GCA_030774435.1 Actinomycetota bacterium | reverse complement strand
CGGCGCGCCTGGCGCCGCGAGACCGCACGCGGCGGGGTATCGGTCATCACGCGGACAGCGAGGATAGCCGCCCCGCCGCCTCCTCGAGGTAGGCGGTCGTGTACACCCCGGCGCGGAACGCCGGTTCGCTCGCCACCATCTCGCGGAACAGCGGCAGCGTCGTCGAGATGCCCTCGACCTCGAACTCCTGCAGCGCCTGCGCAGCGCGGCCGAGCGCCAGGGCGCGCGTGTCGTCGGAGACGATCAGCTTGGCCACGAGCGAGTCGTAGGACGGCGGGACGGTGTAGCCCTCGTAGGCGTGCGTGTCGACGCGCACGCCGCGCCCGAGGGGCGGCCGGAAGCGCCGCAGCGGCCCGGGAGACGGCATGAACCCGCGCGAGGGGTCCTCGGCGTTGACGCGGAACTCGATCGCGTGGCCGTGCGTCGGCGCAATGCCCTGGGCCGGCAGCGGCTCGCCCATCGCGACGCGCAGCTGGGTGCGCACGAGGTCGATGCCCGTCACCTCCTCGCTGACCGGGTGCTCGACCTGGAGCCGCGTGTTCATCTCCATGAAGTAGAAGGACTGATCGCCGCCGAGCAGGCACTCGATGGTGCCGGCGTTGCGGTAGCGCGTCGCGCGCACGGCGCCGAGCGCCGCGGCGTACAGCCGCTGGCGCGTCTCCTCGCTGATGAAGGGCGAGGGCGACTCCTCGAGCAGCTTCTGATGCCGGCGCTGCACGCTGCATTCGCGCTCGCCCACGAGGAGCGCGCCACCGTCGCCGTCGCCGACCACCTGAACCTCGATGTGATGGGCGTCGAGCACGATCTTCTCGAGATAGAGCCCCCCGTCGCCGAAGGCCGCCTCCGCCTCGGCGGTGGCCGTCGCGTACGCGGACTCGAGCTCCGACGGGTCGCCGACAGGGCGCATGCCGCGCCCGCCGCCGCCCGAGGCGGCCTTGAGGAGGACGGGATAGCCGACGTCGGAGGCAACGCGCCGCGCGTCCTCGACGCTCGCAAGACGCCCGTCCGATCCGGGAACGAGCGGCATGCCCGCGTCGCGCATCGCGCCCTTCGCGAGCGACTTGTCGCCCAGCACCTCCATCGACTCAGGCGTCGGGCCGATGAAGATCAGGTCGTTGTCCTCGCAGGCGCGCACGAACGCCGGGCTCTCGGAGAGGAATCCGTAGCCGGGGTGGAGCGCATCGCAGCCGGTCGTCTCGGCCGCGCCGATGACGTTGCTGTGGTTGAGATAGCTGTCGCGCGCGGCCGGCGGCCCGATGCATACCGAGCGGTCCGCGAGGCGCACCCAGGAGCCCTCGCGATCGGCGGTCGAGTAGACGGCCACGGCCTCCAGGCCCAGCTCGTGGCAGGCGCGGATCACGCGCACCGCGATCTCGCCCCGGTTGGCGACGAGGACTCGTTTCACAGGGGCGCGAGCTCGAACAGCGGCTGGCCGAACTCGACTGGCTGCGCATCGTCCACGAGCACCTTGCGCACCGTGCCGGCGTGATCGCTCTTGAACTCGTTGAAGAGCTTCATGGCCTCGAGGATGCAGAGCGTCTGCCCGACCTCGACGCGGTCCCCCTCCTCCACGAAGGGATCGGCGTCCGGTGAGGACGCGCGGTAGAAGTTGCCGACCATCGGGCTCTCGACGAGCACGACGTCCGAGGGCGGAGCCACGATCAGCTCGCGCTGATCGGCCGCCGCCGCCGGCTGCGCTGCAACGAGGGGCGCTGCCTGCGAGGGGCCCGATTCGCGACGGCGCACGGTGATGCGGACGCCGTCCTCCTCGACGGTGAGCTCGCCCGCGTCGGACTCCTCGAGCAGGCGCACGAGGCGGCGCACCCGCCGTGCCTCGTCGTCATCGAGCGGATCCTCGTCGTCGAGCGCGTCCTCGCGCCCGCGCAGGCGCTGCAAGAGCGGCAGAGCGCGCTCGCCGAAGAGGGCGACGAGGCAGAGATCCTCCTCGGACGCGGCCAGGCTGCCGGCCTCGGCGCGCGCCTCCTCGAGCGACGGATCGGTGGCGGTGGAGGCGGGCGCGCGCTCTGCGGCGGCCAGTGCGATCGCGTCGACGGGCGCCGGCGCGTGACCCCACTCCCCCAGGAGCAGGCTGCGCATGTCCCCGTCGACCTCGGTCCAGCGGCGCGCGTGCAGGACGTGGCGGATGGCCTGCCCGGCGAGGAT
>JALYLC010000592.1 GCA_030774435.1 Actinomycetota bacterium | reverse complement strand
CTACGATCCTGATCGTGCGGCCGGCCGGGATCACGGGCGGCCGCGAGTTCGCACTGCCCCGAGCACGGCGTCTCCCACGGCGGCGCCGGCCCACCCCGGAAGGTACGGCCCAATGAGGATCTGCATCGTCGGCTGCGGCGCGGTCGGGTCGCTGTTCGCGGCGAACCTCGCCACGCTGGATGACGTCGAGGTCTGGGCCTTCGACCTCTCGCAGGAGCACGTGGACGTGATCGGCGAGCGCGGGCTGCGGCTGTGCGGCGCCGGCGACGTGCACGCCCGCCTCCACGCCACCAGCGACCCGGCCGCACTGCCGCCCTGCGAGCTCGGCATCGTCGCGACCAAGGCCATGCACGCGGAATCGGCGATCGCCGCGACCGCGCACGTCTTCGCCGACGGCGCCGTCGCGTCGGTCATGAACGGCGTCGGCAACGAGGAGGCGCTCGCCCGCCACGTCCCGCGGGTGATCCGCGGCACCACGTTCCCGGCGGGGAAGGTGCTCGAGCCCGGCGTCGTGCAGTGGGACGTCAAGGGCGACACGACGTTCGGGCCCTTCGAGCCGCAGCCCGCGACCGCCGAGGAGGTGGAGCGCCTGGCCGACGCCTGCACGCGCGCGGGCATGCCGGCGCACGCCGTCGCCGACGCGCGCCCGGCGCAGTGGCGCAAGGTCATCTTCAACGCGGCGTCCAACCCGCTGGGGGCGCTGACCGGCCTCACGCACGGCCGCGTCTGCGAGCGGCCAGACCTGCGCGCGCTGGTCACCGGCCTGATCGACGAGGGCAAGGCCGTGGCGAGCGCGCAGGGCATCACCCTCGATGCCGATCCGGAGGCCCTGATCGACCACGCCGCCAAGCCCGAGGTGGGCTACAACCACAAGGCCAGCATGCTCCAGGACGTGGAGGCGCGCCGCCGCACCGAGATCGACTACCTGAACGGCGGCATCGTCAGCTTCGGCGAGCGCCTGGGCGTGCCGACGCCGCTCAACGAAACCATCGCCGCGCTGATCCGCGGCATCGAGAAGTCCTGGGAGACGACCTGATGGATCTCGCCGCCGAGCTCGAGCGCCGCTACGCCAACACGCGCGCCGCCATGGCGCAGCACGACCTCGACGCGCTGATCGTGTCGGGCAGCGAGTACAGCGGCTTCGAGGGCGGTGTGACCTATCTCTCGGGCTTCCAGATCGTGCACCGCTACGCCTACGTGATCGTGCCCGCCGACGGCGCGCCGTTCGTCGTCTTCCCCACGGAGGCGCGCTACGTCGGCGAGCACGGGACGACGGCGCTGGAGCAGGTCTTCGCCGACCGCCCGGGCGCCGAGATCGCGGCCCGCGCCCGCGCCGCCGCCTGGAAGCGCATCGGCGTCTTCGGGCTCGACTACATCATGAACGTGCGCGATCACTCCGCCCTGCAGGGCCTCGATCTCGTGCACTTCGACATCGAGTTCGATCACTCGCGCGCGATCAAGAGCAAGGCCGAGCTCGATTCGGTGCGCGATTCGGTGCGCATCAACCAGCGCGGCTTCGAGGTCTTCTTCGACGCCTACGAGCCGGGGCGCAGCGCGGCCGAGGTGATGGGTGCCGCCGAGGGCTACTTCGTCGGCGAGGGCTGCGGCCGCCTCACGATGAACATGGTGCTGACCGCCCCCGGCCGCAGCGGGATGGCGCTGCCCGAGTTCAAGATCGCTCGCGCCGAGGAGATTCTCGGCGACTTCCTGCTGCCCTCGCTCGAGGTGGCCGGACCGGGCATGCACTGGGTCGAGGTCTCGCGGGCGGTGGGCACCAAGGACGCCCCGCTGAGCGATCACACGAAACGCCAGATGGAGGCCTACGGCGAGTACTACGAGGCCGCGAGAACGGCGTTGCGCGCCGGAGCGAGCTGCCACGACGTGCATCGCGCGGTCTCGGCGGGCTTCTCGGCCCGCGGCTATGCGCTCGGCCACGTGACCGGGCACTCGATCGGCATGACGATGATCGAGTTCCCGAAGATCGGTGAGGGCGTCGAGACCGAGCTCGCCGAGGACATGGTCTTCTCGATGCACCCGCACGCGATCGCGGAGAGCGGCGACTGCCTCTACATGCAGGACACCTGGCTCGTCACGGCGACCGGTGGCGAGCCGCTGGCCAGCCTGCCGATGCAGATCTTCCTCAAATAGGGACCGCATAAATCGGGGTCAGACCCCTATTTATGCACGTCACTCGGAGGGCGCGTAGATCTCGGCGGCGCCGAGTTGCTTCGCCACGAGGTTCGCGGTCACGACGAGGTGCCGGCGGAGCTCGTCGGCAGCTGCCGCGGCGTCTCCTGCGGCGCAGGCGGCGAGGATGCGCTCGTGCTCGCGCTGGCGCTCGTGCACGATCCCGGCGCTCTGGATCGAGAGCTCGCGGTAGCGCTCGCTGTTGTCCCAGGCCGGCCGGATCAGCCGCACCAGCCAGTCCGAGCCCGAGGCGTTGTAGAGCGTGAAGTGGAAGGCGTCGTGCGCGGCGCGCGCCGCGGGCCTGTCCCCGCGCTCGCGGCACAGCGTGTAGCTCTCGAGCGCCGCCTGCGCGCGCTCGACCTCCTCCGCCGTGATCCGCCCGGCGGCACGCGCAACGGCGACGGGCTCGAGCGCCATGCGGGCCTCGTAGGTGTCGCGCAGGTCGCCGACGTCGAGTTCCTTGACGCGCGAGCCGCGGTGGGCGACGTGCACGGCGAGGCCGAGCGCTTCGAGCTTGCGCACCGCCTCGCGCACCGGCGAGATGCTCGTACCGAGGGAGCGCGCGAGCTCCTCGAGCCGGAGCGGAGCACCGGACTCGAGCTCGCCCGAGAGGATGCGCTCGCGCAACTCGGCCGTCGCCGCATCGGCGAGGGTCGCGATGCCCGAACGCATATCGAGACTGGCTGCCACCACCGCCCATCGTATCGGGTTGATCATGTGTAAAGTCGGCCGCCCGCCAGTTCGTACGACGCCAGATCGCGATAGCGTCTGGCCGTGCACACGCCGAGGAGGAACCGCGCGCATGTCGCGCCGGCGGGCTGACCCCGAGCCGGCGGCGCCGCAGCGGCCGCGCGCCGGCCTGCTGCTCGACGACCTGGCAGAGCAGCTCAGTCGCTTCCGGCTCCTGCC
>JALYLC010000591.1 GCA_030774435.1 Actinomycetota bacterium | reverse complement strand
CAGGCTTCTCGCTGCCCGCGCCGCCGCGCGAGGGCCTGGCCGCGTACGACGGCCGCACGGTGATCCTCGGCATCCGGCCCTCCGACTTCGACGACGCCTCGCTCGGCCGCGACCCCGGGCTCCCGACCATCTCCGCCGTCGCGTCCGTGGTGGAGGAGCTCGGCTCCGAGGTGCACGTGCTGTTCGGCGTCGACGCCCCGCCGGTCTCGAGCGACGCCGTGCGCGCGGCCGAGGAGTCCGACGAGGAGGGCGGCGCGCGCCTCATCCACGACGAGGCCGAGCGCTCCACGTTCACGGCGCGCGTCTCCGCGGCCTCGACCGTGAAGGCCGGCGAGCCGATCACCCTGACGGTCAACCACGGTGCCATGCACGCCTTCGATCCCGCCACGGGCGAGTCGATCGGCGTGCAGGCGATGGCGTCGTCCGCCTAGCCCGGCAACAGCACGACGCAGTCGATCTCGACCTTGATGCCGCCGGGCAGCGCGGCGACCTGGACGGTCGTGCGCGCGGGCCTCGGCTCGCTGAAGTAGTCGGCGTAGACGCCGTTCATCGCGTCGAAGTCGTTGATGTCGGCGAGGAAGCAGCCGCAGCGCACGACATCGTCGAAGCCGGCGCCGGCGGAGGCGAGGATGCGCCCGATGTTCTCGAGCGTGAGGCGCGTCTCCTCGCCGGCCGAGGCGGGCTCGTACTTGCCGTCGACCAGCGGCCCCTGGCCCGAGACGTAGAGAAAGCGGCCTTCGGCGATGATTCCGGGGCTGTAGGCGCCGACGGGCGTGGTTCCTTGAACGGGCGTTCGAGTCATGCGCGCAATCGTCGCAGATGCGCAGCCGTCCTGCGAGAATCGGCCACTCCTTCCGCGACCCGGAGAGCACATGACCCGCGCAGTCCGTTTCCAGGGGCCTGTCCCCGGCATCCGCATCGGTCGTCTCGAGGACGACGCAGTCTGGGACGCCGGCGCCGCGCCGGCCGTCGGTTTCGCACCGACGGCGGAGGCTTGGGGACGCGTGCGCGAGGCGTCGGGCGCCTGCTTCCGCCTCGACCAGGTCAAGCTGCTGGCACCGGTCGTGCCGCCGAAGCTGATCTGCATCGGCCTCAACTACCGCCTGCATGCGGAGGAGACGGGCGCCGCCATCCCGAGCGAGCCGGTCGTGTTCTGCAAGCTGCCGAACTCCTACACGGGGCCGGGCGACGCGATCGTGCTGCCGAAGGACGAGCCGAGCCCCGACTACGAGGCCGAGATGGCGCTCGTCATCGGGACGCGCATCCGCCGCGCCGACCGCGCTTCGGCGCGAGCGGCGATCGGCGGCGTCACGGCGCTGAACGACGTCTCCGCCCGCGTCGCCCAGCGCAGCTCGGGCGGACAGTTCGTGCGCGGCAAGAGCTTCGACACGTTCGCGCCACTCGGGCCGAGCATCGTCGACGCGAGCGGCCTCGACCCCAACAACCTCGCGGTGCGCCTGACGCTCTCGGGCGAGCTCATGCAGGACTCCAGCACCTCGGACATGATCTTCGACAGCGAGGATCTGATCGTCTACGTCTCGGCGGCCATCACGCTCGAGCCGGGCGACGTCATCGCAACCGGGACCCCGAGCGGCGTCGGAATGGGCCGCAACCCGCAGCGCTGGCTGCGCGACGGCGACGTCTGCGACGTGGACATCGAGGGCGTGGGCGTGCTCAGCAACCCCTGCGTCGCGGAGGCGTAGCCGGGACCCGGCGAGCCAGGAACCGAGTGAGGGTCCTGGCGGATACCCGCCCATAACTGTCGAACCTGCGTTGTGGCCGCTAGGCCACCGCGCGTGTGCAGGTGGCACGGGGGCAGACCTCGGGTCACGAAGCGAACGACCGGCGAGTCTTAGGAGGTCTGACCCCTGCAGCGAGGCTGGCACCCACGGAAACGAGGGGCAGCGTTGGCCCTGCAGTGAGGTGCAATGCACGTACCTGCGGCCCTGCCGCGGTCGCACCGCCGCAGGCCGACAGGTACGTGCAATTGCAGATTTGGCGGCGGGAAATCGTTGCCCCTCGCCCTGCTGGGTTCGAACGCGGTCGCAGGGGTCAGACCTCCTAAGACTCGCCGGTCGTTCGCTTCGTGACCCGAGGTCTGCCCCCGTGATTTCCGAACACGCGCGGTGGCCTAGCGGCCGTTGCGCGGGTTCGAACGTCTTGGGCGGGTATCCGCCAGGACCCTCACTCGGTTACTCGCCCGCGTCGTCCCGGGACGCCGGTGACCCGCCGCGTAGACTGAGCGCGTGCTCGAGCGGCTGTTTGCGGCAGGCGGGCCGCTCGCC
>JALYLC010000590.1 GCA_030774435.1 Actinomycetota bacterium | reverse complement strand
CCCGAGCAGGTGATCGCGTACCGCACGCGCCTCGGCGCCGAGCGCGTGCTCGTTCTGGCCGACATCCAGGTCAAGTACGCGCAGATGCTGACGCCGCGAACCCTCGCGGAGTCGGCCCGCGATGCGTGCGCGCGGGGCGCCGATGCAATCGTCGTCACGGGCACGCGGACGGGCGAGGCGCCCTCGCCGCAGGAGGTGCTGGCAGCGCGCGAGGGCGCGGGCACCTGTCCCGTGCTCATCGGCAGCGGGCTTGCACCAGCCAATGCGCGCGAGCTCCTGGGGGTCTCAGACGGCGCAATCGTGGGCACCAGCCTGATGGGCGCGGGCAGAGCGACGGCCGAGCAGGTGGCGGCGGTCGTCTCGGCGCGTCCGTGAACATCGTCTGCGCCGCCGATTGCGGGATCGACCGCTACGGCGAGCGCGCCGTCGACCGCGCCGGCGGCATCGGGCTCAACGTCGCCGTGCACGCGCGCCGCCTGTGCGCGCCCGGCGACACGGTCACGCTGGTGGCGCCGGTGGGGGACGATGCCGGCGCCGCGCTCGTGCGCGAGACGCTCGCGCGCACGGGAGTGGATTCCCGTCTGGAGTTCGCGCCGGGCGCCACGCCCGTGCAGCACATTCGCCACGCGCCGGACGGCGAGCGCATCTTCGAGCGCTACGACGAGGGCGTGCTCGGCGGCTTCCGCGTGAGTGCGCGGCAGCGCGACGCGATCGCGGGCAGCGACGTGCTGGCGACTGCCGCGTTCGGCCAGGGACTCACGTTCTTCGAATCCGTCCTGGCCTGCCGACCACGCGGCCTGCGCGCAGTCGATTTCACGAACGCCAACGACGTGGGCGACCCCCTGGCGTTCGCCGAGCGCTGGGCGCCCGAGCTCGACGTCGGTCTTTTCGGCCTGCAGAACACGGATGCGGCCCTGATCGATGCCCTCGAGGCGGTCGCGCACCGCAGCGGCCGCCTGTTCGCGATCACGCTCGGACCCGCCGGCTCGCTCGCCCTCGGTCGCGGAGACCGGATCGCGTGTCCGGCGCGCGCCGTCAAACGAATCGTCGACACGACCGGAGCCGGCGACGCCTTCACGGCCGGCTTCCTCTGCGAATACGCGCTGGGCGGCGACGTGGCACGCAGCCTCGCGCGCGGTTCCGAGGAGGCGGCCGCCACGCTGGGCCACCTTGGCTCCTTCGAGCTCGCCTAGCAGCGGTGCATAAGTCGGGGTCAGGCACGCAATATGCCTGCCTGACCCCGATGTATGCACCTACGATCAGGCCGGTGGCGGTTGCGGATACCCGGGCGGCCTTCGCGCAGGCGGCCGCGCAGGATGGCATCGCGCTCGAGAGGCAGTCGTTCGACTGGCTGTGCGAGCAGGGGCACATCGGCCTCGAACGGGTTGCCAAGGCGCGCCGCGACCCCGCGCTCGTCGCTCCCGTGACCGCGGCGCTCGAGGTGCTCGCGGCGATCTACGCGCGGCTCAAGGGCGACGTCACGGTTCTGCGCGCAGCGCGCGCGAACCTGCTGCTGCCCGTCGAGCTCGTGCACGTGGCCAGCGGCACCGTGATCGAGGTCGACGGCTCTGCACACTTCAGCTCGCCCCGCCTGGACGCGCTCGACCTCTACCCGACCTGGGTCGCGGTGGGCTTCGACGTCGACTCCTACCGCGAGTTGTGCCGCGAGTGGTGCGCGCGCACCGACGGGCTCTCCCGCGGCCTGCCCGCCAAGGGCTTCGGCTTCGGGGGAGTGCAGCGCGAGCGCGCCTACCACGACGCGCTGCGCGACCTCGCGACGCCGGCCATGGGCCATCCGCCGCTGATCCGGATCGCCGCGCTCGACGGCGACGGAGCGGCCGCCTACGCCCGTCACCGCTCCTCGCTGCTCGCGCTCAGCGGCGCCTGACGTGCGTGTCGCTCTCGTCGGTGACTGCGACGTTGACGGTGCGGCAGCGTCCGCAGCGCACGCGCACCTTCTTGGTCATGTAGGCGGCATCCATCGCCTCGGCGAGCAGGTTGCCGCATTCGACGCAGACATAGTCGTCGGGCCCGTTGCCGTGGAACACGGGCCGGTCGGCGTCCTCCTGGATGGCCGTCCCGCCGTCGCGCGGCACCTCGCCCTCGCGGACGTGTCGCATCGCGATCGTCGCCATCGCTCAGAGCGCCCCGAGCTTCGCGGTGAAATCCGTGACGAGCCCGTCGAGCACGCCGGCTACGACTCCCTCGCCCATCGACGCGGCCTTGCCCGTGATCTGGGCGTGGGTCTGCACCGTGCCTCCGCCGTCGTGCAACTGGAACACGACCGTGGCGTTGGCGTGACCCTGGCCGCCGGCTTCCCTGGACTTGACGCTCAGCACCGCACGGTGCGCGGCGGCGTCCTGCTCGACGATCTCGAGCGTGCCGCTGAAGGTCATGGACATCGCGCCCATCTTGACCAGGATCTGGCCCTTGACGGCCTCCGGCCCGATGCGCTCGACGACGCTGCCGCCCTGTACGCAGGGGATGAGGCGATCGAGGTCGAGGATCACGGCGTAGCTGTCGTCGATCGACCGCGCCGTGGTGAACGAGTGCTCGAGGTCTACGGCCATACGCGTCGTCCTTTGCTGATGGGGGGTTGGGTCGCGCCGCTCGCGGCTACTATGCTCCGCGGGTGCCGAAGCTTCAAGCAGGGACGTACGTGCTCGGCCCCGACCACGGCACGCTCTCGGTGAGGACGAAGCGGACGGGTGCGGCTGCCAAGGCGGGCCATAACCTGCTCCTCCGCGTGACCTCCTGGGAGGCTCGGCTCGAGCTCGGCGCCGGCGCGACCGACACCAGCCTCGAGCTCGATGTCGACGCCACCTCGCTGCGCGTGCTCGAGGGCACCGGGGGGATGCAGGCGCTCGGCGACGACGACAAGGCCAACATCGAGCAGACGATCGACGAGGAAGTCCTCAAGCGCAACGCCATCACGTTCCGGTCGACCGAGGTGCAGCCGGCGCGTGACGGCAGCGGGCTCAGCGTTCAGGGCAACCTGACGCTGCTTGGCAGGAGCCATCCGCTTGCGTTCGACGTAGTCGTCGGCGAAGGCGGTGCGCTCTTCGCCGTGGCCGTCGTCAAGCAGAGCGACTGGGGCATGAAGCCCTACTCGGCGCTCTTCGGGGCGCTGAAGGTCGTCGACGAGGTCGAGGTGGAAGTCGAAGTGCAGCTGCCGGCTCCTCAATCGCCGTAGACCGACTGCGCGTCGAGCCCGCCCTCGACGCCGGGCGGCAGCGCGCCGGTGCCATGCGCGTAGAGGGCGATGTCCTCGAGCGTCTTGACGCGCGTCGGATCGCTGCCGTCGCCGCTGACCCAGGCGCCGTTCGACCAGATCAGCGTCTCGGGCGCGGCCTCCAGCGCCATGCCCGCGAGCAACTGCCCCTTGGCGCGGATCTTGGCCGTGGCCTTGGTGATCGCGGCGGACGCGCCCTCGGACGGGGCCGTGTTGTAGCCGTGACCGATGCCGAAGCGGTCGGTGTCGGCGGGGACGACCTTGACGTCGAGCGCCGGGACGCCGAGCTCGTCGGCCACGAGCTGGGCGTACTGGGACTCCTTGCCGTCCGAGTCGGTGGTGAGGCTGAGCACCATCTTGCCGGTCGGGTGCACGCGCAGGAAGACCGCTCGGTAGGCCTCGTTGGCCACTACTTCTCCTCGTGCTCGGGGCTCGCCAGGGCCGCGAGGCGCTGGCGCTCCTGATGGGCCCTCAGTGCGTTGTGCTCCTCGAGGTCGCAGAAGGACGGCTGCGGCCCGCCCTGCGGGTGGGCGGGGGCCGCAGGGCGCTCGCAGCCCGGGTAGATGCAGGTCTTGACGGAGGTCTCACTCATCGGCCGCTCCTTCGCTCTCGGTCACCCAGCCCGGTGTGACGTTGCCCTTGCTCGGCCCGTGCCCGCTCGGCATCGCGACCGAGCTGCCCGCCATCGGCGTGGCGCTGGCCCAGGGCTCCGGCTCGTCGCCGGCCTCGGAGGCGGGCGTGGCTTCCGGGCGCTCCCAGTCACGCGCCCCGATCGCCTCGACGACTTCGCCGAGCGCCCGGAAGCTATGGCCGCTGACGAGCGCATCGCAATACGGCAGTGCAGCCACCATGCCGCCGGCGCGCGGGGCGAACGCGCTCGCGCTGACGCGCGGATTGACCCACACGATGCGGTGGGCCAGGCGCGCGAGGCGCTCCATCTCGCGGCCCACGAGCATGGGATCGCCGCGTTCCCAGCCGTCCGACAGGATCACCACGACGGCACCGCGGGCCATGCCCCGACGGCCGTGCCGGTCGTTGAACTCCTTGAGGGCGTCGCCGATGCGCGTGCCGCTCGACCAGTCCGGCGCCGCCGCGGCAGCGCGCTGGATCGCGCGCTCGGGGTTGCGAGACGCGAGCGCACGCGTCAAGCGCGTCAGCCGCGTCGCGAACACGAAAGCCTCGGCATTCGGGCCGCTCCCTGCGGCGCAGGTCAGGAACTGCAGATAGGCCCGCGCATACGGCTCCATGGAGCCGGAGATGTCGCACAGCATCACGAGCCTACGCGGGACCGAGCGCCGCTGCCGGCGCGCCAGCCGGATCGGCTCGCCGCCGGTGCGGAGGCTGGTGCGCAGCGTGCGCCGCATGTCGATGGCACGGCCCCCCCGGCCCCGCTCGTAGCGGCGCGTGCGACGCAGCGGGGTCGCGAGCTGCAGGCGTGACATCAGCCGGTAGAGCTGCGCGAGCTCGTGCGGCTCGAGGCCGTCGAAGCTCCGGCCGGCCAGCCGCTCCTCGTCACTCGCCATGGCGAGCGGCACGTCGACCTCGGCGGCAGGCTCGTCGTCGCGCCCGCCCGGTGGGGACACCGAGGCGCTGAAGTGCGCATCGCGCTCAGCCGAGTCCCCGCGGGAGGTCTTGTGATCGGCGCTCGGCCGTTCGTCCGCCGAGCTGGCGACGCTCTGCGCGTCGTCGGGGACGAAGGCCTGGCCGTCGTCCGGATCGCCGAAGATCGCGAAGAAGACCGCATCGAAGGGCGTGACCTGTGCGGGATCGGAGACCAGGACGGCGCGCGCAGTCCAGTACAGGCGCCGGCGGCTGACGGGCCGCACGAGCGCGAGCGCTCGCGCGAAATCGGCCGAGCGTGCGGGCGTCACCGGGACGCCCGCTTCGTGCAGTCGCCGGCTCAGCGCGCCGGCCAGCGGCGGCAGGTCGAGCTGGATCGTCTCGACCCCGAACGCCCCGCCGGAGGGAGCGGAGTCAGTCACCGCTGCGCACGAGCTCATCGAGACCGGCGGCGCGGATGACGTCCTGGTCCTCGCCGTACTTCAGCACCGACCCGAGCGTGCGCTCGGCGGCGGCGGCGTCCAGGCGCTCGACACCGAGCAGGTTGAGCGCCGCCATCCAGTCGATCGCCTCGGCGATGCCGGGCGGCTTCTGCACGTCGCTGTCGCGCATGCGCGAGACGGCGTTCGCGACCTGCACGGCCAGCGTCTGCGACGAGCCCGGCACGCGACGGCGCACGATCTCCACGACGCGCCGGGCATCGGGAAAGTCGATCCAGTAGTACAGGCAGCGGCGCTTGACCGCGTCGTGGAGGTCGCGCGTGCGGTTGGAGGTGAGCACGATGATGGGCGGGTGCGTAGCGACGATCGTCCCGATCTCCGGGATCGTCACGCTGGCCTCCGCCAGCAACTCGAGCAGGAAGGCCTCGAAGTCGTCGTCGGCGCGGTCGATCTCGTCGATCAGCAGCACGGCGGGCCGCGGGCCCGGATGCTCGAGCGCGCGCAGCAGGGGCCGGCGGATGAGGTAGTCCGGGCCGAACAGATCCTCCTCGCCGAGCGTCGAGCCGCCGGCATCGGCCAGCCGGATGCTGAGCAGCTGGCGCGGATAGTTCCACTCGTACAGCGCCTCCGCCGCGTCGATGCCCTCGTAGCACTGGAGCCGGATCAGCGGCGTGCCGAGCACCGACGCGAGCGCCTTGGCGGCCTCGGTCTTGCCCACGCCCGCCTCACCCTCGAGCAGCAGGGGCTGCGGCAGGCGCAGACCGAGGAACAGCGATGTGGCCAGGCCCTCGTCGACGAGGTAGTCGACCTCGGCCAGCTTGCGCGCCAGCGTCTCGATGTCGGGCGCCCGCTCGCGAAGCTCGCCCTCTGCCTCCCCCGTGACCTTCGGCGCCGTCATGTGCCGGCATGCTCGTGCTGCGCCTCGAACTTCGCCTTGCAGCCCTCGCAACAGAAGTAGACCGTCTCGCCTCCATGGACGAGCGACGGCGTGCTCGGCACCGCGGCCACGGTCATGCCGCAGATCGGATCGATCGCCAGCGGTGCGGACTGCGAGGCGTCCGCGCCGGCGACGACGGAAGTGCGCGTGCGGTCGGCGGCGACGGTGCGCTCGTCCCGGCGCACGGCGACGATCCTGGCGAGGATCGAGAGCGCGATCTCGGCGGGGGTGCGCGCTCCGATGTCGATGCCCGCGGGGACGTCGATGCGGGCGAGCTGCTCCTCGGGCACGCCGTCGCCGCGCAGCTCGGCGAGCACGCCGGTGCCGCGCTTCGGGCTGGCGACGAGGCCGATGTAGGGCAGGCCCGCCTCGAGGCCGAGGCGCAGCGTGTGCAATTCGTCGCGCCCGTGCGCGGCGACGACGAGCGCGAGGTCGCCGGGCCGGGGATCGAGGCCATCCCCCTGCACGCTCACGGCATCCAGCCCGAGCTGGGCGCCGATCAGCAGGATGGCCGCTGCAGTCGGCGTCTCACCGACCACGAGCACCCGCGGTGCGGGCAGCACGGGCTCCAGGAACACCTCGATCACGCCTCCCGACAGGCACGGATTCTGAACGACGACCGCCCCGTCCTCGGCGGCGACCTGGCCGCTGGGACTGCCCTCGCCGTCCTCGGAGAACGGCAGGATGCGCAGCAGCACGGCGTGACCGCTCTGCAGCGCCTGAAGCGCGTATGCACGCACGCTGTGCTCAGAGCACATGCCACCGACGAAGCCCTCGATCGTACCGTCGGCGAGCACGAGCGCCACGTTCCCCGGCTCCACGCTCGCGGGGCGCTGCACGTGCACCACCGTCGCGGTCACGAACGCCGCGCCCTCGGCGTCGAGCTGCTCGGCCCGCCGCGCTAGAGCCGCCGTGATCACTGCGGCGGCTCGGGGCGCCCCTGCATGGCCGCCCACACGCGCGCGGGCGTGCAGGGCATGTCGACGTGCTCCACGCCGTGCGTCTCGTAGAGCGCATCGATCACGGCGTTGACGATGGCCGGCGGCGAGCCGACGTTCGGCGACTCACCGACGCCCTTTGCGCCGAGCGGATGGTGAGGGCAGGGGGTGACGGTCTCGCCCAGCTCGAAGTCGGGGCACTCGAGCGCGGTCGGGATGAGGTAGTCCATGAACGACGAGTTGAGGCAGTTGCCCTCCTCGTCGAAGCTGATCAGCTCCATCAGCGCGATCCCGACGCCCTCGGCGAGGCCGCCGTGGATCTGGCCGTCTACGATCATCGGGTTGATGCGCACGCCGCAGTCGTCGACCGCGATGAAGCGCTTGACCGTGACCTGCGCGGTATCGGGATCGATGTCGACGACGGCGATGTAGGCGCCGTAGGGATACGTCAGGTTGGGCGGGTCGTAGATCACCTGTGCGTCGAGCCCGCCCTCCAGGCCCTCCGGCATGGCCTCGCCGCTGTAGGCGCGCTGCGCGATCTCCTCGATCATCGCGCCCTTCTCGGGGTCGCCCTTGACGTACCAGCGGCCCTTCTCCCAGGCCAGATCCTCCGGCCGCGTCTCGAGCATCGTGGCCGCGATCAGGCGGGCCTTGTCGCGCACCTTGCGCGCGACGACGGCGACGGCGGCGCCCGAGACGGGCGTCGAGCGGCTGCCGTAGGTGCCCAGGCCGTACGGGGACTTGTCGGTGTCGCCGTGACGCACGTCGATGTCCTCCGGCGGGATCCCCAGCTCCTCGGCCACGATCTGTGCGAACGTCGTCTCGTGGCCTTGCCCCTGCGTCTCGGCGCTGATGCTCACGACGGCCTTGCCGGAGGGGTGCACGCGCAGGTCGGCGCCGTCGTTCATGGCCAGCCCCAGGATGTCCATGTGCTTGCGCGGGCCCGCCCCGACGCCCTCGGTGAAGAAGGCGACGCCGATGCCCATCAGCTCGCCGCGGGCGCGCTTCTCCTTCTGCTCGCGGCGCAGCTCCTCGTAGCCGGCGATCTCCATCGCGACCTTCATGGTCTCGGCGTAGTTGCCGGAGTCGTAGGTCCAGCCGGTGGTCGTCTCGTACGGGAACTGCTCGGGTTTGATGAAGCTGCGCATGCGGAGCTCGATCGGGTCGACCTTCATCTCGAGCGCGAGCGCCTCGACCATGCGCTCCACGAGGTAGACGGCCTCGGTGATGCGGAACGAGCAGCGGTACGCGACACCGCCGGGCGCCTTGTTCGTGTAGACCGCCTTGACCTTGACGGGGGCCGCCTGCAGGTCGTAGGAGCCGCACACGATGTGGAAGAACCCGGCCGGGAACTTGGTCGGCTGCGCGGTGCTGTCGAAGGCGCCGTGGTCGGCGAGCACGTCGACGCGCAGGCCGGTGATCTTGCCGTCCTTCGCGCAGATCTCGCTCTTCATCAGATAGTCGCGCGCGAAGCCCGTGGACATCAGGTTCTCGGAGCGGTTCTCCACCCACTTGACCGGCACGCCGGCGACGATCGAGCCTGCGATCGCGCACACATAGCCGGGGTAGACCGGCACCTTGTTGCCGAAGCCGCCGCCGATGTCCGAGGTGCGGATCCGGATCATGTGCTCGGCGAGCCCGGCGACGTGCGCGTAGACGGTGCGATGCGCGTGCGGCGCCTGGTTGCCGTTGTAGATGTCGAGCTGGCCGGTCTTCGGGTTGAAGTCGGCGACTATGCCGCACGTCTCGAGCGGCGCGGGGTGACAGCGCGGGTAGATGATGTCGCGCTTGAGGACCGTGTCGGCCTCGGCGAACGCCTTGTCGGTGGCCGCCTCGTCGCCGGCCTCCCAGGTCGGGCTCGCGAGGTTGTCGCGCTGGCCGATCTTGTCGTCGCGGATCAGCGGCGCGTCGGCTTCGAGCGCCTTGCGCGCGTTGACGATCGCGGGCAGCGGCTCGTATTCCACGTCGATCAACTGCAGCGCGTCGTTGGCGGAGTACTCGTCGGTCGCGATCACGAAGGCGACCTCCTGGCCCTGGAAGCGCACCTTGTCGCCTGCGAGCACGGCCTGCGTGTCGTAGGAGATCGTCGGCATCCAGGCCAGGCCCAGCGTCTCGAGGTCCTTGGCGGTGACGACCGCCGCGACCTTGGGATGCGCCAGCGCCTTCGACGTATCGATCGAGACGATGCGGGCGTGCGCGTACGGGCTGCGCAGGATCGCGCCGTGCACCATGCCGGGAAGTCGGATGTCATCGAGGTACGTGCCCGCTCCACGGATGAAGCGCGCGTCTTCCTTGCGCTTCAGACGACCAAAGCCGATCGGGCGCTCGCTGGATGGACTCGGGAGATTTTCAGTCGTCGCCATGCTCACGCCTCTCGTTTGGCTGCGGCTTCGTACTGGGCGGCCCACTGCACCGCGCTGACGATGTTCTTGTAGCCGGTGCAGCGGCAGATGGCGCCCGAGATCGCCGTCCGGATCTCGAGATCGGACGGATCCGGATTCTCGTCCAGCAGGGCGCGAGTCGTCATGAGCATGCCCGGGGTGCAGAACCCGCACTGGAGCGCGTGGCGCTCGTGAAAGCCCATCTGGATGGGATCGAGCTCGCCGTCGACCTCGAGCGACTCGACCGTGAGGATCTCGTGGCCGTCGGCCATGGCTGCCAGCGTCGTGCACGACTTGACCGGCTGGCCGTCGATCAGCACGACGCAGGCGCCGCAGTTGGACGTGTCGCAGCCCCAGTGGGTGCCTGTCAGCCCGACCGTCTCGCGGATGTAGTGCACGAGCAGCAGGCGCGGCTCGACCTCGTGCGAGACGCGCTCGCCGTTGATCGTCATGGAGACGTTCATGATCGGCCCTCCCTCTGGAGCGCGCGCGTGGCAGCCCGGCGCAGTGCCCGGTGGGTGAGCACGCCGGCGAGGTGGCGCTTGTAGTCGATCGGCCCACGGCCGTCGGCGCCGGGCGAGCAGTCCGCTGAGGCGATCTCGGCCGCCTGCTGGAAGAGCTCCTCGGACGGCTCCTCGCCGCGCAGCAGCTCGTCCGCTCGGGTGAGGTGGATCGTCGTCAGGCCGACGGCGCTGAGCGCGATGCCCGAGTCGGCGATCGTGACGCCGTTCAGCCAGACCGCTGCCGAGGCAGCCGCGATCGCCCAGTCTCCGGCGCGGCGCTCGACCTTCTCGTGGGCGCTGCCCGCGCCGGGGCGCAGCGCGAGCCGGATCTCCGTGAGCAGCTCGCCGGCGCCCACTGCGGTCATGTAGGGCCCGACGTGGAAGTCCTCCATCCGGACGACGCGCTCGCCGCTCGCCCCGCGGATCACGACCTTCGCCTTGGCCGCGGTGCACACGGCCGAGAGGTCCTCGGCCGGATCGGCCTGGCAGAGCGAGCCGCCGATGGTTCCGCGGTTGCGCACGACCGGATCGGCGATCACGTGCTCGGCATCGCGGAAGAGCGGGAAGTGCCTGGCCAGCAACTCGGACTTCAAGAGGTCGACATGCCGCGTGAGCGCTCCGATCCTGATCTCACCGCCCGCCTCGCGGATGTAGGCGAGCTCCTTCAGATCGTTGATGTCGATCAGGTGCTCGGGGTTGGCGAGCCGGAGCTTCATCATCGGGAGCAGGCTGTGACCGCCCGCGATGATGCGCGCCTCGGGGCCGAGCCGCTCGAGGGACGCGATCGCGCCCTCGACGCTCGTCGCACGCTCATACTCGAATGCCGCAGGAGTCTGCAACACGTGCTCCTTTTCCAGTCAGGAGACGGATGACAGCGATCCTCCGCACCATACGACGCCAGACTTCCACGCAGATTGAGTGATTGTTAGGCTCGCTTGCCGGGTTGTCGCCTGCGCGGGGCCCCGATGTCGTCTCGCTGCTCGTACTGGACGGGTGCGTCCGTGCCGATCACCGGCGACCGCGGAAGGGCCTCCGGTCTCGTCTGGCGGACATCGGGATAGAGCGAGCGCGCTGCGAGACTGCCGGCCTCGACGTTCCTGAGCACCAGCCCCGCCGGATTCGCCAGTGCGATGGGGGCCTCCCGGCCGAGCCGTGCGAGGGTCAGCGTGCCCTTCGTGTAGACCTCGCCGATACGGGGGGCCTTCGTCGTCCCGCTATCGGGGAAGCTCCGGAAGCCGGCCGCCGCCGAACCGGCGTACAGGCCTTCGACCAGGCCCAGGGCGTCTTCCATCCCGGCCTTCCGCACGAGCAGGCCCTCGAGCAGGTCCACGCCCGCGTCGAGTTGCCCGTTGATGCTGTTGACGACGCCGGCGACCGGGGCGCTCTTGTCCACGATCTCGGCGACGCCGGCGATCACGGTGTCCAGGCCGGCGGTGATCTTGCGGAGCTGCAGGATCGTCGAGACGAGGTAGAAGACGAGCGCGAGCACGATCAGCAGCGCTGCGACGAGCGCGACCGCGCCGACGGGTTCGATGGATGCGACGAGCATTGTCCTCCTAGCTCGCGTCGTCGAGGATCACGTCGAGCGAGCCGCCGTACTCCGCGACTCCCGCGACCGTCTTTGCCACCTGATCCTGCGTCGTCAGCAGCAGCGCGGTGGCGTCCAGATCCTTGGACCCGGCAGCCGCCGCGCTCGCGATTCGCTCCACGCTCGGCACGATGCTCCTGGCTGCGCTCAGCACGCCGTGCAGCAGGTAGAGCACGACGGGGATGACCACGACCAGTAGCACGATGTCGGCAATCCACCACAGAGTCGTCACTGCGGCCTCCTCGCGGCCACGATCGCGGCCTTGCGAGCGATGCCGGGCAGGGCGCCGAGGATGATGTCGAATTGCGCGTTGATCGCCGTGACGGCGCCTTCGAGCGGCCGCAGGTGCTCCGACTCCACGCCTTCGAGCGCCGTCGCGAGTGTCGCAAGCCCTTGCGAGATCCTCATCAGCCGCTGGCGGACGACGATCAATGCGGCCGCCAGCACGAGCACGACGACGACTCCGAGGACGACTGTCAGGAGTGCGAGGGTGTCGCCCGTGCTCATGCGCCACCGAACCCGTCGGTGAGAGCGTTCATGTACCCGTCCTGAACGACGGCCTCCTGGACGATCAGTCCGAGCACGGGCGCCGTGGCCTCCAGCTGCGGGACGTTCGCCGTATTGCCGGCGACCTTGGTGGCGACGTCCAGCAAGCCGTCGACCGAACGCTCGATGTTGACGACCGTCATGACGAGCACTGCCAGCAGGAACGCGACGACCAGGGCCGCGGCGAGGCCGATGCCGAGGACGATCCACCAGTAGCCGTGCCCCGACAGCGCGGCGAGCGGGATCGTCATTTGCCGACCGCCGCTTTGCGCAGTGCGCGGGCGGCGTGCAGGATCCTCACGCCGGAGTCATTGATGCGCCCGATCCCGGCGAGCTCGTCCGTCTGCCGGCGCACGACGTCGACTGCCTCGACGGACTGCCTGGCCTGCTTCGCGATGCGCATCGCCAGCATCACGATCGTGATCACGATGACCGCGGCGATCGCGATCACGACGACGCCGAGCGCGATGCCCACCTGCCATTGCGTGGACTCCGCCATCAGCGTGACCTCGCGGCCTCGTGCCGATGTGGCGCCGGTGCGTCACCCGTGTGCATCCGCATCTCCTCTGCTCCTGCACGTGCTGGATTCCTTGCAACCCGAAGCGGAAGGTTAGCTCGCGGCGCGGTGCGCTGCCGATCAGTCGGCGCACTGACTCGCCGCAGTCCGAACCCATAGGCTTCGAGCCATGTCGAGCACCGCCGCCGACGATCCAGCCGCACGTCGCCAGATCCGCCCCGACGACGCGCTCCGGCGCGACGTGCGCCTGGTCGGCGACGCGCTCGGCCGTGTGCTCGTCGAGCAGGTCGGCGAGGATCTGCTGGCCGACGTGGAGTGCGTGCGGCGCCTTGCGCGCGAGGCCAGGAACTCGGGCTCGGCGGCCGACCGGGCGGCACTGGCGACCTGCGTGCGGGCACTGGGCGACGAGCGCTCGACCGCCGTCCTGCGTGCGTTCGGCCTCTATTTCCAGCTCGCCAACGTCGCCGAGGCGTGGCATCGCGTGCGCAGCCGGCGCCGCTACGAGCGCGAGGAGCGCATCCCGCGGGAATCGCTCGCCGAGGCATTCGGGAGGCTGGCGGAGAGCGGTGTGCAACCCGCCGACCTCGTCCGGCGTGCGCGCGACGTCTCGCTCGAGCTCGTGATCACCGCGCATCCCACCGAGGCCGCGCGCCGCACGGTGCTGCAGGCCCAGCTGCAGCTCAGCCGCATCCTCCAGGCGCTCGACGACCCCGCACTGGGCCCGGCAGCGCGGCGCCGCCTCGAGGACGAGGTCGTCGCGGAGATCACCGCCCTCTGGCAGGCCGACGAGGTGCGCTCGCGGCGCCCGCGGGTGGTCGACGAGATCCGCCACGCGCTGTGGTTCTTCGAGACCACGCTGCTCGACGTCGCGCCGGACGTGCTCGCCGCCTACGGCGGGCGCCTTCCCGGCGCCGCGGCGCCGCTGCGCTTCGGCTCCTGGGTGGGAGGCGACCAGGACGGCAATCCCGAAGCAGGGCCAGACACCATCCCGGAATGGCTCGATCGCGCACGCCGGCTCGCGCTGACGCGCTACCGCGTCGAGGTGCGCGGACTCGCGCGCGCCATCGGTGTGTCGACGCGGATGGTGCCCGTCAGTGACGAGCTGTTGCGCTCGATCGAGCGCGACGAGCGCGAGCTCGCGACGTTCGCGGCCGAGATCGGCGACCAGAACTTCGACGAGCCCTACCGCCGCAAGCTGAGCTTCATCGGGCGGCGCCTCGACAACCTGCTCGATGGCGCTGCCGAGCCGGGCTACGCCGACGCGGGCGAGCTGCTCGCCGACCTCGAGCTGATGGACGCGAGCCTGCGCACCAACCGCGGCGCGCGCATCGCGGACGGACAGCTGGCCGGCCTGCGCCGGCGCGTCGAGCTGTTCGGGTTCCACATCGCGAAGCTCGACGTGCGCCTGCATGCGAACCAGCTCGCCGAACCCGACGAGCGCACCCTCGCGACGTTCCGCGCCGTCCGCAACGCGCTGGAAACCCACGGCCCGCGCGCGCTCGACACGGTCATCGTCTCGGGCACCTCGGGCCCGGGCGACCTGCTGCGGGCCCTCGGCCTCGCACAGTCGGAGGTCGGGCGCGACCTCTCGCTCGTCCCGCTGTTCGAGACGATCGCCGATCTCCGTCAGTCGGCGGCGACCGTGAGCGCCCTGCTCGACGACGAGCGCTTCGGCGCTCTCGTCGCTCGCCGCGGCGGACGGCTCGAGGTCATGCTGGGCTACTCGGACTCGGGCAAGGACGGCGGCTACCTCACGGCGGCCTGGGAGAACTA
>JALYLC010000589.1 GCA_030774435.1 Actinomycetota bacterium | reverse complement strand
GATAAAGATCCGCCCCGGCGACGGATCACACCGCAACCCGCCACCGCCCAGAAGATCCACCCGCACCTGCAGCCACGTCCGCGCTATCGCGACCGCAGCCTACCCAGGTATTGAGACAGCTTCTAATTCGCACTGCGGATCACCGTCTCGCCCAGGCGCTCCAGGGCGACGGCTCCCCGCGTCGAGTCTCGCAGGCAGCGCTCCAGCGGATCGCAGCGGGCGAGCGGGACGCGGAAGCGCAGCTCGACGCCGTGCTCGCCGTAGCTGTGCTCGAGATCGCGGCCCGCGTGGGTCGTCACGCAGCGCATGACCGCCGCCGTCTGCTCGTGGCCATAGCGCAGCCGCGCATCTGCCGCGCGCTCGCAGCGCACGACCCGGGCGTCCTCGAGCGCCCTCGCCAGCGCGCCGCCGTAGGCGCGCACGAGGCCGCCCACGCCGAGATTGGTGCCGCCGTACCAACGCACCACCACTGCCGCCACGTCGTGGAGCCCGGCGCCGGCGATGGCCGCGAGAAGGGGAGCGCCCGCGCTGCCCGCAGGCTCTCCGGCGTCGCTCGAGAACGATGTCCCGTCGCGCAGCCGGAAGGCCGGCACGACATGCGTGGGGTTGCGGTGGGCGCGCGCCTCGCGAGCGAAAAGCACCTCGGCGGCGGGGCGATCCTCCACAGGCTCGGCGATGGCCAGGAATCGCGAGCCGCGCTCCTCCAGTTCCGACGTCACGCGAGCGGCGAGCGTGCGGAACGCGTCCAGACTTGTCAGCTCACGCTCGGGAACTTGGAGCGGGCGACCGCGAACGAGATCAGCAGCAGGACCGCGAAGACTGCGGCCGCGATCGCGGCGATGCGCGCGTCGCTGCGGTCGCCGCGGCGGCGGCGCTTGTCGAGCTCGAGGGTCACCCAGCCGATCGCCGCGCCGCCGATGAGGCCGCCGACATGGCCGCCGACTGAGATGCCGGGGATGCCGAACGTGAACACGAGATTGAGCAGGATCATCGGCCCGATGCCGCTCTGCATGACGCCGGCCCCGCGGATATGGGAGATCACGAGCAGCGCGCCCGCCAGCCCGAAGATCGCGCCCGAGGCTCCCAGGGTCGCCCCGCCCGGGTCGACCAGCATGACGCCCAGCGAGCCGGCCGCGAGCGAGACGAAGTAGATCAGCCCCGTCCGCAGTGTGCCGACGACGGGCTCGACGATGCGCCCGATGAAGAAGAGGGACAGCATGTTGGTGCCAAGGTGCAGCGGGTTCGCGTGCAGGAAGCCGTTGCCGAGCAGGCGCCACCACTCTCCCGTCGAGACCATCGGCCCCCAGAGGATGAGGTGCGCTTCGACCGGGCCGTCCGCGAGCAGCGATCCACCGGTCGTGCCGCTGCGGACGATCTGGGACGTCGTGTCCCGCATCTGCAGGAAGTACATGAGGATGTTGGTCGCGATCAGGACAACGGTGAGCGGCGCCGTCTGCAGGAGCGCCGAGCCGCCGCCACGCCGGCGGCCGGCGCTGATCACGCGTCGCCGTCTTCGTCGTCGCTGACACGCTCCGGCAGCGGAAGCAGGGTCGCGTCCGCGTGCAGGATGCGCGTGCCTTCGACGGCGGCGACATCGAACTTGACGTGCCCGATTTCCACGCTGTCGCCCACCACGGGCGCCCGGCCGAGCTCACCGAAGATGATGCCGCCGATGGTGTGGTAGTCGTCGTCCGAGAGCCTGCGGTCGAAGCGCTCGTTGAACTCCTCGACGGGCACGCTCCCCTCGACCCGGTAGCGATCGGGTCCGAGTCGCACGATCGGCGCATCTTCGGGATCGAACTCGTCGTCGATCTCGCCGACGATCTCCTCGAGCAGATCCTCGAGCGTGACGAGACCGGCGACCGAGCCGTACTCGTCGACCACGATCGCCATATGGCCCTTCTGCCTGCGGATCTCGGTCAGCAGATGCACGAGCCGCTTCGTCTCGGGCACGAGGTGGGCGGGATACAGGAGCGAGCGAAGGTCGGGGCTCGCGCCCGCGCCGTTCTGCAGCGCGACGAAGAGGCGCCGCACGTGCAACACGCCGAGCACGTTGTCGAACTCCTCCTCGTACACCGGGTAGCGCGTGTACGGATGCTGCAGGACCTGCTCCATGGCCGCCGTCGGCGTCAGTGACACCGGGAGGGCGACGATGTCGGGCCGCGGCACCATGACGTGCTCGACCGATGTATCCGAGAAGTCGAAGACCTTGTCGATCATCTCCTGCTCGTCCGCCTCGAGCACGCCGCTGCGCTCCCCCTGCCGCAGGAGCATCCGCAGCTCCACCTCGCTGTGCGCGCCTTCGAGCTCGTTGGTGGTCTTGACCCCGAGCGCGTGCATGAGGCGCTGGGAAAGCCAGTCGAGGAACGAGATGAACCAGCCGAAGGCGACGAAGAACGCGCGGATCGGCGGGCCCACGGCAAGCGCGACGCGCTCGGCGCGCGGCAGCGTGTACGACTTCGGGACGATCTCCCCGATGACGACGTGGGGGATCACGATGATGATGAAGGCGAGGATCACGACGATCGCGCTGGAAGGGATCGAGATGTGCCCGAACGCCGCGTGCAGGAGGCGCGCGACGGCCGGCTCGCCGAGAGCGCCGAGCGCCAGCGACGAGAGGGTGATGCCCACCTGCATCCCCGAGATGAAGTGCGAAGGGTCGGAGACGATCTCGCGCACCATGCGAGCGCGGCGGCTGCCGCCGGCGACGAGCTCGTCGAGTCGCGTGCGACGTACGGAGACGAACGCGTACTCGGCCGCCACGAAGAACCCGTTCCAGAGGACGCAGATGACGATCGAGACGAGCTCGAGCGTGGTCGTGGTGCTCAAGGCCGCACCAGCCCGAGGAGTCCAGCGCGAGGCAGGCGCGAGTGATCGCCGCCTATGAGGGCGACGCGCTTCATCTGCCTGCCAGGGTGCGGAGCGGCCTCATGCGCCGCTCCCGGCGCCTGCTCGAACGTGATCGACCGCTTCGGGTCACCTGTACGGGAGCATAGCGACGGCGGAGGTCAGCCGAGCACGCGCAGGGCTTCGCGCGCATGCTCGGCGCCGGGCAGCGCCGGGTCCAGGTCGAGTGCGTGCGCATAGGCGCCGAGCGCTTCATTGGGCTGAGCGGCCGCGGCCAGGTAATCGCCAAGCACGAT
Source organism: Actinomycetota bacterium (assembly GCA_030774435.1). Taxonomy (GTDB): domain Bacteria; phylum Actinomycetota; class Thermoleophilia; order Gaiellales; family JALYLC01; genus JALYLC01. The sequence continues at coordinate 1,769 of JALYLC010000589.1, read as the reverse complement.
CCACGCGGCCGCCGATCCGGGACGGCGTTGCACCTCCGCGTGCGCGCGCGGCAGGTCGCCCTCGGGATCGTCCTCCCGCTGCACGAGTGCGCGGGCGACGGCGACGTTCGAGGGATCGAGTGCGGCCGCCCGGCCCAGGGCCTCGCGCGCCTGCAGCTCTCGGCCGAGAGCTGCGCGCGTGAGCCCGGCAAGGGCCCAAGCGCCCGGCAGATCCTCGCTGCCGGCCAGCGCGAGCTCGGCCGCCGAGGCGGCCAGCGCGACGTGACCGCCGCCCAGCAGGCGGTCGCCGAGCAGGACGAGCTGATCGGGGTCGTTGCTGGCCGACGCGAGCTCGTGGCGCATGACGCGCTCGAAATCGCCCGGCGTGAGCCAGAACACCTCGCCGTCCGGCCCCTCGATGCGCAGCAGCGCGCCGAGATGCTCGAGCCGCTCGAGCACGAACCCGTCGCCCGGCGCCAGCTCGAGGGCACGCTCGTAGGCGAGCACTGCGCGCGCGCTCTCGTCCAGCGCCTCCCAGATGCGGCCCTGCAGCACGTGGTACGCGGACTCCGCGCTGTAGGCCCACTCCGCCTCCTCCAGTGTCTGGAGCGCGAGCTCGGGCTCGTCGGCGCGGCGCAGGGCGACCGCGAGGTTGAAGCGAGAGGCCGCGTCGAACGGCGTCAGCTCGATCGCGCGCGCGAGGGCCGGCACGGCCTCATCGAAGCGCTCCTCGCGCATCAGGCGCTCGCCCAGCCGGCGGTAGGGCTCGGCTGTCGTCATCGCGAGCAGCGTCGCCGCCAGGTCGTGATCGGCGTGCCCGGCCACGAACGCGCGAGCCCACTCGGCCGCGCGCACGCGCTCGATGGGATCCCCCCGCTCGGCGACCTCGCGCGGCACGGCGAGGCGCGCGGGGAGCCCGGAGCGCGCCGCACCTGCCGGCTCGAGCTCCACAACGACCCAGTCGGCGACCATCGGCCTGCTACGTGCTTTCGACGAACAGGTCGCTCGTCACCGTACTGCCGTCCACGCCACTCCAGAACAGCACGCCGCCGATGTGCTTGAGGTTCTCGAACGCCTCCTTGTTGGACGGGTCGTCGGCGAAGTTCCCGAACGCGTTCGCCAGGCTGACCAGACTCGGCACGTCGACGTAGGCGAGTCCGAGCGTCTTCGCGTCGCTCGCGACGCCGTCCTCGGCGAGCACGTTCTTGAACTCGGCGCTGTCGACGATCGAGTCCTTCGCGGTGTCGCCGACGGTCGTGTCGGTGCCGATCCCGATCACGTCGTCGACGGTGCGCCAGCGCGCCGCGAAGCCCTGGATCGCGGCCGACTGCCCGTCCGCGGTGTCCTCGAACTTGACGCCTTGCTGCGTGAGCAGGCGCGTCAGCGCCCGCAGCGTGGTCGCGCCCCGCTCGGGGTCGGGCGGATGCAGGATCAGGCCGGCCGAGACGGGCGCACCCGGTCCCGCGTAGAGCGCGTGCTCGCCCGAGATCAGGGCGTACACGTCGTCGAGCTTGATGCCGAGCAGCGCCTCGACCTGCTGCACCTGTTTCTGCGCGTCGGGGTTGGAGCTCAGTGCCTGATCGGCGGCGCTCCTGGCGGGCTTGCCGAGGTCGCCGAACGAGGCTGCGAACCATGAGCTGGCCGGCACCCGGCTGAGCAGCTCGGGCACATACGCGGCCGGGAGGTCGCTCGCATCGCCCTCCAGGAGCGACGTCCCGCGGATGCGCAGGCCCTTGTCCGTGGCGCCGAGCGAGAAGCCGAGCGCGCGCACGTTGCCGAGCTTCTCGATG
>JALYLC010000588.1 GCA_030774435.1 Actinomycetota bacterium | reverse complement strand
GCCCGGGCCTGGGCGATGCTTTTCTCCAGCAGCGCCCCGCACTCGCCGGTCAGCCGCAGCACCTCGACTTTCGCGTCGCCGCTGCGACGCCGAAGCGCCCGGCCGAGCGAGCGCAGCCGCCGACCGATCGCGCGCGAGCGGTCGACGATCGGCGCCGCGACACCTGCCTCGCCGAGCGTCCGCGTCTCCCGAGCGAGAGCACGCGCGCCATCGAGCGCGAGCCCGCAGTCGGTCGGGTAGCGCACATCTGCTTCGATGACCGTCGAGTCGATCCGTACCGCGCGCCCTCGGAAACGTGTCTCGCGCGTCGCCTTCGCAATCACGAGTCGGCTGATCTCACAGATCGGCTGCTCGCCGAGACGACGCACGAGCTTGCGGATCGTCGACTCGTCCGGTACCGACCGGTCCAGCGCGATGCGACAGAATCGCCGTAGCGAGATCGAGTCAGAGACCTCGCGCAGCAGCGTCTCATAGCCCCAGCCGTAGCGCTGCTTGACGAGCATCAGCCGCACGAACGTCTCCATAGGAACCGTCGGACGACCCTGCCCGAGCGCGTCCGGCCAACGCTCCAGCCACAACGAGCGAAACGGCGCGAGCAGCTCGCCGTCGTCACACAGAGCATCCAGTCGCGCCAGATCCGGCGGCAGCGCCAGCATCTCTGCCGGCAACACCGAGTCCCACAACGTCTCAACCTGCTCGCCCCGAAGCCGCAGCACCAGTCGCCTCCCGATCGCCCTGAACACCATCATCTACAGGGAAATCGTAGGACCTCGACCGGACGAACCACACCCCCAAACCCGACTATTTCCGGGGCAAGTAGCTAGCGAGCGCGGGGCCGCTGCTTTTCGACGCGTATCTAGACGCCGGGAGCGCCGGGCCGCTGCGGCTCGGCGTTTAGTTCAGGCGCAGATGAGGCATCTGATGTGGCGTGGTAGGCAGCCGTATCGGGTTCGCGCTCGCTTGTCTGAGCGTTGCTTTCGTCGTCGCGGGTTGCGGCGGGGGTGGTGAGCTGGGCGCGAGATCGCTCGCTAAGCAATCCGATGCAGTCCAGTCGCTGGCGGCGGAGGGCGCTTTGCTGGCGCGGGACGGGGTCGATGGCAAGTCGACTGCGATCTTCACGCGCGAGCACGCCAGCTTTCTCGTCAAGGCGGCGATTGCGACTGTGTCGTCACTGAAGCGGGCGAAGGCGAGGCCCGGCTTGGAGCCGAAGCTGCGCACGCTTCGGAGGTTGTCGGCAGAGGTGGGCGATCAGCTGAAGCGGCTCGACGGCGCATCGCAGGCCGAGGAGCGCGAGATCGCAGGCAAGCTCGGCAAGGCTGCCGACGAAGCCGGGAAGATCAGCGTGAGCCTCGGATGAGCGTCAAGAACGTGCTCGCGGTCGCGCTTGGGATCATGTCGGCGATCGGCGGCTTCGTCGACATCGGCGACCTCGTCTTCAACACTCAGGCCGGGGCGACTTTCGGCTTCCAGCTGATGTGGGTGATCGTCGTGGGAGTGGTCGGGATCATTGTCTACTCGGAAATGTGCGGCCGGGTCTCGGCCGTCTCGAAGCGGCCGGTGTTCGACCTCGTGCGCGAGCGCGCGGGCTTCGGCGCGGGGCTGACGACGCTGATCTCGTCGCAGATCGTCAACCTCATGACGTGTGCGGCCGAGGTTGGGGGCGTCGCGATCTGCTTCCAGCTGCTCTCCGGCCTGCCCTATAGGCTCCTGATCCCCCTGGCGGTGCTGATGCTCGTCACCGCCGCTTGGGTGCTGCCGTTCGAGTGGCTGGAGCGCGTGTTCGGCTATCTCGGCCTCGGTCTTCTGGTCTTCGCCGTCGCGGCGATCAAGCTGCACCCCGACTGGGGCCGGGTTGCGCACGGGTTTGTGCCGGGCCACCACACGGGCGGCAGCCTCTCGGTCTACCTCTACTTCGTCGTCGGCCTGCTCGGCGCCGCGATGACGCCGTATGAGGTCTATTTCTACTCGTCGGGCGCCGTCGAGGACGGCTGGGGGATCAAGGATCTCAAGCTCAACAAGGTGACCGCGATCATCGGCTATGCGCTCGGTGGCACCCTCTCGTTCGCGCTCATGATCGTCGCCGCGGTGTTGTTCCTGCCAAGCGGGATCTCGCCCGCATTCCTCGGGACGCCTGCTCTGGCCGCGCAGCATGAGCTCGGGCAGGTCGGCCTGCTGCTCGCGCTGATCGGCATCCTCTTCGCGGTTGGCGGGGCGGCCGTCGAGACATCGTTTGCCGGCGCGTACAACACGGCTCAGTTCTTCGGCTGGAGGTGGGGGAAGAAGGAGCGCCCGGCAGCGGCTTCGCGCTTCACGCTCTCGTGGCTGATCATCTTCGCCGTCGCCCTGCTCGTTGTCATGACCGGCTACGACCCGGTCAAGCTGACCGAGTACTCGGTCATCTTCTCGGTAGTGGCGCTGCCGCTCACATATCTGCCGATCCTGCTGATCGCCAACGACCGGACTTACATGGGTGACGACGTCAACGGGCGGCTCGCCAACGTCCTCGGAGTGCTTTACCTCGGCCTCATCGTCACGATCGCGATCGCGGCTATTCCATTGATGCTGTACACCAACGGAGGGCAGGGATGAGCACGGTCACGCAGGTCGACATCGCGCTCGGCATCCTCGATCATCAGCTCATCGACAACGATCGCAAGAACTGCGGCAAGGTCGACGATCTCGAGATCGCTGGACTGAACAGCGACTCGCCGGAGGTCGTGGAGATCCTCGTGGGCCTCAACGCCTGTCGCACCCGCGGACGCCTCGGGAAGCTCGCCGCGCGGCTCTCGGGCAATGCCGTGCACGTGCCCTGGAGCGAGGTCCATTCCGTCACATCGGTGGTGCAACTCAAGCGCACCGCGGCCGAACTACGCCTGAACCGCGGCGACCAGCGCTGGGCGGCGCTCGTCGGCAAGCTGCCCGGATCCTGATGCGGCTCTCCGAGCTCCTCAATCGCAAGGTCGTGACCGAGTCAGGCGAATCGCTCGGCCGCATCCACGACCTCCGCGGCGAACTCGTGGACGGGCACCTGCGCGTGACCGGGATCGCGACGGGCGGGACGGGCTTCCTCGAGCGCTTCGGCATCGGCACCAAGGGCAGCGGCGGGCCAGGCACGGCGAAGGTGCACGGCCACGACACCATCCCCTGGTCGCGCGTCGTACGCGTGGGCTCCGAGATAATCGTGCGCGACGAGAGCCGCCAGCCCGGGTAACAGGCGAAGGCGGCGCTCCGCACGACGCTCGGACAGACTCCGGGCGCCTTGCGGAGACATTCAACGACCCCCTGGACGCGCTGAGCCGGCGGGACGCCGGACGGCCGGAGCCGTCAGGCCCGCGCCCCGGCGGGAGTGGGCTCGCTCATCGACGCGGCGCCCTCGCCCTGCAGCGCACGCTGCAGCTGCTGTTCGGTATCGGAGGGGAGATTACTCGGAGTGTGGCCGACCGCATTTCGCGTATGGCGTGGTTCTATTCGTGGTTCTAAACCAGCGTGATCTGAGCGAACTGAGCGAATCCAGGATCGCTCACGTGGTGAGCAGAGCCCTTATGACGTAGGTCGGTCAAGTTGTGATCCGGGCGGTCACGAGCTCCGCCTTGGGTGTTCCGTGTTGGGAAGCGATGACATGACCGTCGGAGCGCGCTATCTTCTGAGCATGCTTGAGCGCGCGACGCAGACTCTGATGATGGCCTTGCTTTCAGGGCCTGTCGGCGTGCTCTAGCCCGGATCGTTCATGAGGCTGGTTGGCGTGCGTTGTTGTGGCAGCGGGCGATTGGTACTTGAGGTGCGGCGCGCGAGCTGCCCGAGATGCTCGCTACCGGCCCGTTCGGGGCGTGCGGTGGCGGGCCGGGCTACTGCGGCGTTCGCGGTCGGCTTGGGCGAG
>JALYLC010000587.1 GCA_030774435.1 Actinomycetota bacterium | reverse complement strand
GAGCGGCGCGAGCCGCCAGATGGGGTCTGGCTCCGCCAGGTGGGGTCTGACCCCAGGTGGCGGAGCCTGACCCCAGGGTGGCGGTTGGCTCAACCAGGCGCTTCCTGGGCACCGATGCCGTTTCGAGTCCCCCGCACCGAGTGCTTCGGCTCGACCTCGCTGTCGACCGGCTTTCCGTATGCCTAAGGGGTTGCGGCCCTGTCGGACAGGTCGGTGCCAGGCTCCGCCAGGTGGGGTCAGGCCCCGCCAGACGGGGTCAGACCCCAACTGGCGAGACCCCAACTGGCGACTAGAATGGCCCCTCAGACGTGCGCGTCGGGCTCGCTCGCGCCGATCTCGTCCGTCTCGATGCGCGATCCGCAGAGGGGGCAGTGGTCGTCGTCGGGGTCGCCCGGGTCGGCGTGGCCGGCTCCCCAGGCCTCGAGCAGGTGGAGGGCGCCGGCCAGTTCGCGGCCTTCCTCGGTGAGCTCGTAGACGAGTCGCAGCGGCCGGGTGGTGTACGGCGTGGCGGTCAGGAGCGATTCGCTCTCGAGGTGCCGCAGTCGCTGGGTCAGCGTGTTCGGCGCGATCCCCTCGACCCGCTCCGAGAGCTCTCCGAAGCGCGCGGGGCCATCCAGGAGCGCGGCGATGATCTCGAGCGTCCAGCGGTCGCCGATGCGGGCGAGTGCCTGGGACAGGGAGGGTCTGCGGGGCACCGTCGGCGATGGTAGCGCGAGCATTGCTACAGTCTAGTTACTTGCGAATGGAGAGTGACAAGTGACTAGGGATATCAGTGCCTTCATTGCGGACTCCGCGGAGCGGTTCGGTCCGAGCGTCGTCGGTCTGCGCGGCGAGGCGCGCGGCACGGGCATCGTGATCGCCGAGGCGCGCGTGCTGACGACGGCGGCCAACCTCGGGGGCGACCAGGCCGAGGTCGTCTTCGACGACGGCCACACGGAGTCTGCGAGCGTGACCGGTCTCGATCGGCGCCGCGGGATCGCGGTGCTGACCGTCGACACGCGCGAGCGCGTCCCGCTCGCTTTCGGCAGCACGGATCACGGCATCGGAGCCGCGGTCGTGGCGCTTGCGAACCCCTGGGGGCACGCCCTCTCGGCGGCGCCCGGATTCGTGGCGTCCCGCCGCCAGCGGCCGGTGGGTCTCGCGCACACGGCGCCTTGCCCGCGCGGCGCCGGCGGCGGCCCTCTCATGGATGCCGACGGCAGCCTGGTCGGGGTCAACGCAACGCGCCTGGCCGGAGGGTTCGTGCTCGCGATCGCGACGGATGCCGAGACCAGAGCGCGCGTCGCGACACTCGTGGCGGCAGAGCGGCGGAGTGACCGCACGCTCGGCGTCGCGATCGCACCGGCCCGGGAGGCCCGCCGCTTGCGGCGCGCCGTCGGGCTGGAGCAGCGTGACGGTTTGCTCGTTCGCGCCGTCGCACCGGACTCGCCGGCGTCGCGAGCCGGGATCCAGCGCGGAGACATGATCGTCGCGGTGGGCGCGACGCCGATTGCAACGGTCGACGATCTGCTCGCGCAACTCGAGACGGACGAGGCGGAGCTCGGCATGACGATCGTGCGCGGCAGCGACGAGCTTCCGCTGACCGCGCCGCTGTCGCCGTGAGCACGATGCTCGAGGACGCTGCACTCGAGAGTGCGGCTCTGGACGCCTACTCGCAGCTCGTCGTCGCGGCGGCGGACATCCTCGCGCCCTCGGTCGCGAATCTCCAGGTCAAGGCTGCACGCGGCGGAGGTCGCGTGCGCGTGGGAGGCGGCAGCGCCGTCGTGCTGACGGACGACGGGCTGCTGGTGACGAATGCGCACGTCGTTGCGGGATCCGGGCGCTCGGGCACCGCGAGCTTCACCGACGGCGGTGATTACGGCTTCCGCCTGATCGGCCGCGATCCGCTCAGCGACCTGGCGGTCGTGCGCTGCGATGCGACGGGCCTCGTGCCTGCGCGCCTCGGCGACGCCGCCTCACTGCGCGTCGGGCAGCTCGTGCTCGCGATCGGGAATCCGCACGGCTTCGCCGGCTCGGTTACGGCCGGCGTCGTCTCGGCGCTCGGGCGCTCGCTCGCGGCTCGCGGCCGGCTGATCGAGAATCTGGTGCAGACCGACGCGGCGCTCAACCCGGGGAACTCGGGCGGCGCCCTCGCGGACAGCCAAGCGCGGGTCGTCGGGATCAACACAGCGGTCGCGGGCGTCGGGCTGGGACTCGCCGTGCCGATCAACGAGACCACGAAGCGCATCGTGGCGACGCTGATCGCGGAGGGACGCGTGCGCCGGGCCTACCTGGGCATCGCGGGCGGCCCGAGGCCGCTGCCGCCCAATCTGCGCGACCGCTACGAACAGCGTTCCTGCGTCGAGGTCGTCGACGTCATCCAGGGCTCGGCGGCCGAACGAGCAGGGCTCCGGCGCGGCGACCTGATCCTCTCGATCGACGGGCAGCCCGTGCAGTCGGCCGGCGATCTGCAGCGGCTGCTCACGGCGGAGCGGATCGGCAGCGAGCTTGCGGTCGAGTTCGCGCGCGACGGCGCCGTTGCGACCCTGGCCGCGAGGCCCGACGAGCTCCGGGACGGAGAGGCCGCTTGACACGTGACTAATTAGTCACGTATAGTCGGCCCGTGGACGACGCCCACGTCTTCAAGGCGCTCGCGGACTCGACGCGACGGCATCTCCTCGACCGGCTCTTCGAGCGTGACGGCCGCACGCTCATCGAGCTCGAGTCCGGGCTCGAGATGACGCGCTTCGGGGTCATGAAGCACCTCAAGGTGCTCGAGGAGGCGGGGCTCGTCGTCACACGCCGGCGGGGCCGGGAGAAGTTGCACTACCTCAACCCGGTGCCGATCAGGCTGATCCACGATCGCTGGATCGACAAGTACACGGAGCGCCGGGTCTCGGCGCTCGTCGACCTCAAGCATGAACTGGAGCAGACGTCATGACTGCGACGACGACCACCGAGCTCGCGACCCAGGTCTATCAGGTGTTCATCAAGGCGACGCCCGAGCAGATCTGGGACGCGATCATCAAGCCCGAGTACACGACGAAGTACTTCCACGGCGGACGCGTCGAGACGACCGGAGAGGCCGGTACGCCGATGCGGATGTTCGGGCCCGACGGGCAAACGTGGGGCGACGAGATCATCCAGGAGTCCGATCCGCCGCGCCGGCTCGTCGTGGGCTGGCGCTCGATGTACAACGACGAGACGGCCGCCGAAGAGCGCAGCCGGATCGCATGGGAGATCGAGCCGCGCGACGACGGCACCTGCCTCGTCACGCTCGTGCACGACCAACTCGAGCACTCTCCGCTGACGGCCCGGAGCGTCTCCGGCGAAGGCTGGATGGCTGTCCTCAGCGGTCTCAAGACGCTGCTGGAGACCGGACGGCCGATGCGCTGAGCGCGTCCGAGGCGCCTGCTGCAATCCTGGGCAGGATGCGAATCGCTCTCGCACTCGCCGCCATCGCCCTTGCAGGGGTGGCCGCCGGCTCCGCGCCGGCGGCCACGCCGCGCCTTGCGATCGTCAACTGCGACGACGCCGCGCGCAGTGTCGCGCAGCCGGGTGGCACGCTCTACGGCGGCAGGCTCGGGTTCTCGTGGGGCTCGCGCGCGAAAAAGCTCGTGCTCTCGCAGAATGCGAGCTTCCCGTTGTGGAGCAAGCTCCCGATCTTCATCAGAGCCGGCGGGCGGGCCTTCACGATCGAGATCGCACCGGCGTGGCACGAGCGCGCGGGGATGGCGTGGGACAACCGCGGGGACGCGAAGCCGGCGATCGCTCACGGTGTGCGGATCCTGCCCTGCCCGGGCGGCGACAACGCGACCGTCTGGCTCGCCTATCCCGGCGGCTTCTACGTCGCGCGGCCGGCCTGCCTGCCGATCGTGATCACGATCGGCGCCAAGCGCTACCGGGCGCGCGTCCCGCTCGGCCGCGGCTGTCCCTGACCCGACAGCCTGCCGCCGCGCGCCGTGGCCTCCCGCAGCCGCGCCGCCAGCGCGTCGGTCAGCGCGCCCTGCTCGAGCCGCCAGCGCCAGTTGCCGTCGCTGACGCCGGGGCGGTTCATGCGCGCCTCGCTCCCGAGGCCGAGCACATCCTGGGCCGGCACGATCGAGAGCACGGCCGGCGACTCCAGGGCCAGCTCGATCAGGGACCAGTGCGGCTCGGCGGGATCGAGGCCGGAGGCCGCTCGCGCGCGGGGACTCAACGAGTCCCACCAGCCGACGGCCGTCTCGGTGTCGTGCGTGCCCGTGTAGACGACGAGTGACGCCACGTGGTTCTCGGGCCGGTGCGGGTTGCGGCGGCCTCCGCTGAAGCCGAACTGCAGCACGACCATGCCGGGCAGCCCGAGTTCCAGCCGCAGCCGCTCGACGGGCGGCGTGATCACGCCGAGGTCCTCGGCGATCAGCGGGAGCGCTCCGAGCTCGCTCTGCGCCGCCTCGAACACCGCGGCCCCGGGTCCGCGTCGCCAGCGGCCCGCGAGGGCGGTGCGGGCGCGCGCCGGTACCGACCAGTAGGCCACGAAGCCCCGGAAGTGATCGATGCGCGCAAGGTCGGACAGCTGGGAGGCGCGCCGCAGGCGCTCGATCCACCAGCGGTAGCCGCGAGCCCGCAGCGCCGGCCAGTCGTAGAGCGGGTTGCGCCACAGCTGCCCGGTCGCGCTCAGGGCATCGGGCGGGGCGCCCGCTACGAAGCCGCGCTGGAAGATCTCCGGGTGGGCCACGTGATCGGCGCTCCGGGCTCCCACGTAGAGCGGGATGTCGCCGATCAGCCGAACGCCGCGCGCAGCCGCGTAGTGCCGCAGCTCGCTCCACTCGCGCTCGAAGCGGACCTGGTCGGCGCCGGCGTCCGCGCCCGCGAAGCGCTCCCAGTCGTCGATCCAGAAGGCGTGAGCGGCCCGGAACGCATCCACTTCGCGCGTGCTCACGGAGGCGTCCGGCTTGGCCAGCAGGCCCGGCCAGCCCGCGAACGCCGAGCTCGACGTGTATGGCGACCCCGAGCGATCGGGCGGGCCGAGCGGTAGCACCTGCCACCAGGACTGCCCGGCTGAGGCGAGCCAGTCGACGAAGCTGTAGGCCGCGGTACCGAGCTTCCCACCGGGAAGCGACGTAACGTGGAGCAGGATTCCGCTCGAACGGGGAAGATTCACGATGCCGATGCCGTCTCTGTCACTCCTGCGCACGCTACTCGCCGGGGCGCCGGGCGCCCGGGCCCCGGCATGACGCCCGGCGAGATCGAGCGCGTCGTCGCGGGCGAGCACGCCGATCCGCACAGCGTGCTGGGCGCGCACCCCGTCGACGGCGGCATCGCCGTGCGGGCATTCCGCCCGGCCGCGACATCGGTGCGCGTTCTGCCTGCGCACGGCGAGCCCGTCGATCTGGAGCCGGCGCACGCGGCCGGCATGTTCGAAGCGGTGCTGCCTGCCAAGCGCTCACTCCGCAGCTACCGCCTCGAGGTCGGCTACCCGGACGTGCCGCCGGTGGTCGTGCGCGACGCGTACTCCTTCGCGCCCTCGCTGGGGGAGCTCGACCTGCACCTCATCAGCGAGGGCCGGCACGAGCAGCTGTGGGATGCGCTCGGCGCACACCCGCGGAAGCTCGACGGCGCCACCGGCACTGCCTTCGCCGTCTGGGCCCCCGGCGCACGGGCGGTCAGCGTCGTGGGCGACTTCAACGCCTGGAACGAGCGCGTCCATCCGATGCGCTCGCTGGGAGCGGCGGGCGTGTGGGAGCTGTTCGTGCCCGAGGCCGGCCCGGGGCACGCCTACAAGTTCGCGATCCGCGGCGCCGACGGCGTGGTGCGCCTGAAGGCCGACCCGTGCGCGCAGCGCGCAGAGCTGCCGCCGAAGACGGGCTCAGTCGTGTTCGAACCCGGGCACCAGTGGACGGACGAGGCCTGGCTGGCGAGCCGGCGGGCAGTCGAGCCGCATGCGGCGCCCATCTCGATCTACGAGGTTCACCTCGGCTCCTGGCGCCTCAACACGCTCGAGGGCAACCGCTCGCTGACCTACACCGAGCAGGCCGACGAGCTGGCGGACTACGCGCTCGGGCTCGGCTTCACGCACGTCGAGCTGATGCCGGTGATGGAGCACCCGTTCACGGGCTCCTGGGGCTACCAGGTGACCGGCTACTACGCCCCGACGTCGCGCTACGGCACGCCCGACGAGTTCCGCTCGTTCGTCGACCGGCTGCACGCGCGCGGCCTGGGCGTGATCCTGGACTGGGTGCCGGCGCACTTCCCACGAGACGAGTTCGCGCTCGTCCGCTTCGACGGCACGGCGCTGTACGAGCACGAGGATCCGCGCCGCGGCGCGCATCCCGACTGGGGCACGCTCGTCTTCAACTACGGCCGTACCGAGGTGCGCAACTTCCTCGTCGCCAACGCCCTGTTCTGGCTCTCGCAGTACCACGCCGACGGCGTGCGGGTCGACGCCGTGGCCTCCATGCTCTACCTCGACTACTCGCGCAAGCCCGGTGAGTGGATCCCGAACGCGTTCGGCGGCCGCGAGGACCTCGACGCGATCGCATTCCTGGAGCAGCTCAACGAGGTCGTGCACGGGCGCGAGCCGGGCGTGATCGTGGCGGCGGAGGAGTCCACAGCCTGGCCCGGCGTCTCGCGCCCGACGTATCTCGGCGGCCTCGGCTTCAGCTTCAAGTGGAACATGGGCTGGATGCACGACACGCTGGCGTACTTCCGTCACGAGCCCGCGCATCGCAGCTACCACCATGGCGAGCTCACGTTCAGCCTGATGTACGCGTTCAGCGAGAACTTCGTCCTGCCACTCTCGCACGACGAGGTCGTGCACGGCAAGGGCTCGCTGCTCGAGAAGATGCCGGGGGACCGCTGGCAGCAGCTCGCCAACCTGCGCGCGCTCTACGGCTACATGTGGGCGCACCCCGGCAAGAAACTGCTGTTCATGGGCGGCGAGCTGGCCCAGGAGCGCGAGTGGAGCCACGAGCGCAGCCTCGACTGGCACTTGCTCGAGCGCCCCGAGCACCTCGGCGTGCAGACGCTGGTGGGCGACCTCAACCGCTTCTATCGCGACGAGCCCGCGCTCTGGGAGATCGACGGCGAGCCCGCCGGCTTCACCTGGCTCGAGCTGAACGACGCGCCGGCCAATGTGATCGCGTTCGCACGCTTCTCGGTGGGCGCCGAGCGCAGCGTCGTCTGCGTCTGCAACTTCTCCCCGGTGCCGCGCCCCGGCTACCGCGTCGGGCTGCCGCGGCCCGGCCGTTGGAGCGAAGTGCTCAACACCGACGCCGTGGAGTACGGCGGCTCGGGCGTCGGGAACGGCGACTCGATCGAGGCCGAGGAGACCGGCTGGCACGGCCAGCAGTGGTCGGCCGAGGTGCAGCTGCCGCCGCTGGGCGTGATCTGGCTGGCGCCAGAAGCCCGGTAGACTCGGCGCGGTTGGCGACCGAGGGACATCCACTCTGGCCTGGCCGGCCGTTCCCCCTGGGCGCGACGTGGGACGGGGAGGGCACGAACTTCTCGTTCTTCTCGGAGAATGCGGAGCGCGTCGAGTTGTGCCTGTTCGACGCCGACGACGGCGAGCAGCGCTACGAGCTGACACAGCGGACGGCCTTCAACTGGCACGGGTACCTACCGGGCGTGGGCCCGGGCCAGCGCTACGGCCTGCGCGTGCACGGCGCGTATGACCCGGAGCACGGGCATCGCTTCAACCCGGCCAAGTTGCTGCTCGATCCGTACGCGAAGGCGATCGACGGCGGCGTGCGCTGGGAGGCCGCGAATACCCTCCCGTACCGGCCCGGCGTGCCCGGGGCCGAGGCCGTGGCCGACGGCTCGGACGATGCCGCCGCGATGCCGAGGTGTGTCGTGATCGACCCGGGCTTCGACTGGGAGGGCGACACCCCGCTCGAGACGCCCTGGGACGAAACCGTCATCTACGAGTTGCATGTCAAGGGCTTCACGCGCCGGCACCCCGGCGTGCGCGAGGACCTGCGCGGCACCTACGCCGGCCTGGCCTCCGACGCGGCCGTCGCCTACCTCGAGTCCCTCGGCGTGACGGCCGTGGAGCTGCTCCCGGTGCACCACATCGTCGAGGAGCGCTTCATCCACGAGCGCGGCCTCGCGAACTACTGGGGCTATTCGTCGATCGGGTACCTCGCCCCGCACTCCGCCTACGCCGCCACCGGCGCGGGCGGCGAGCAGGTCAAGGAGTTCAAGGGCATGGTCAAGGCGCTGCACCGCGCCGGCATCGAGGTCATCCTCGACGTCGTCTACAACCACACGGCGGAGGGCAACCACCTCGGCCCGATGCTCTCGTTCAAGGGCATCGACAACGCCTCGTACTACCGGCTGATGCCCGACGACCCGGCGCTCTACATGGACTTCACGGGCACCGGCAACAGCCTCAACCCCGTGCATCCGAGCGTGCTGCGGCTGATCATGGACTCGCTGCGCTACTGGGTCATCGACTGTCACGTGGACGGCTTCCGCTTCGACCTGGCCTCGGCGCTCGCGCGCGAGTTGTACGACGTCGACCGGCTGTCGGCGTTCTTCGACGTGATCCACCAGGACCCGGTGCTCTCCCAGGTCAAGCTCATCGCCGAGCCCTGGGATCTCGGCCCGGGCGGCTACCAGGTGGGCAACTTCCCGGTGCTCTGGACGGAGTGGAACGGCCTCTACCGCGACACCATGCGCGACGTCTGGCGCGGTCAGACCAACGTGGCCGCGTTCGCCTCGCGCTTCACGGGCTCGAGCGACCTCTACGAATCCGACGGCCGGCACCCCTCGGCCTCGATCAACTTCATCACGGCGCACGACGGCTTCACGCTCGCCGACCTCGTCTCCTACAACCAGAAGCACAACGAGGCCAACCGCGAGGACAACCGCGACGGCACCGACGACAACCGCTCGTGGAACTGCGGCGTCGAGGGCCCGACGGACGATCCGGAGATCGCGGCGCTGCGCGAGCGCCAGCAGCGCAACTTCCTCGCCACGCTGCTGCTCTCACAGGGCGTCCCGATGCTGCTCGGCGGTGACGAGATCGGCCGCACGCAGGGCGGAAACAACAACGCCTGGTGCCAGGACAACGAGATCTCGTGGGTCGACTGGGACATCGATGCGCAGCGCGGGGATCTGCTCGAGTTCACGCGCCGGCTGCTGGAGCTGCGCCGCGAGCACCCGATCTTCCACCGCACGCAGTTCCTGAACGGGCAGGGCTCGCCGTCGGGCCTTCCCGACGCCTGGTGGTTCCGGCCCGACGGCCGCAGGATGACCGCCGCCGACTGGCAGAACGCCCGGGCCCATGCGCTCGGCGTGTTCCTGAACGGCCGTGGCATCGGGAGGGTCAGCGAGCAGGGCGAGCCGGTCGTCGACTGCTCGTTCGTGCTGCTGCTGAACACGCACTACGAAGACGTCACGTTCGCCCTGCCGCCGCGCCGTTTCGGCACGCGCTGGCAGGTGGAGCTGTCGACGGCCCACCCGCGGGCGCCGAAGGCGCTGCTGACGGCCCGCGGTGCCGCGATCGTCACGTCGCGTTCGCTCCTGCTGCTGCGGCAGCCAGACGCGCCGCCCGTCAGCTGACGTACAGGCCGCCGTTGACGTGCAGGACTTCGCCGCTGATGTAGCCGGCCGCGTCCGAGACGAGGAAGGCGACGGCGGCCGCGACATCCTCGTTCGTGCCCGCGCGGCCAGCCGGGATCGCCTTCACCATCTCGTCGAACACCGGGCGCGCCGTGTGCACCACGTGGAAGGCGTTGTCGATCAGGCCGGGCGCGATCGTGTTGATCGTGACGCCCGCCGGCGCGTACTCCTTGGTGAGCGACCGGCCCAGGCTGGTGAGCGCGGCCTTGGCGGCGGCGTAGTGATGGTTCGTCGGGTTGCCCGTGTGCGCGGCGATCGACCCGATGTTGACGATGCGCCCGTAGCCGCGCCCGGCCATGCCCGGGAGCAGCGCGTGGCAGGCGACGCTCGCGCTGAAGAAGTTGAGCCGCAGCGTCTCCTCCAGCAGCTCGGGCGTGACCTCGGCGAACGGAGAGCGCCGCACGAGCCCGCCGGCGTTGTTGACGAGGATGTCGACCCGGCCGCCGCCGAACGCCTCTGCCGCCGAAGCAAGCGCCTCCACCTCGACCGGTTCGCGGACGTCTGCGGCGACCGCGAGTCCGCGCACGCCGAGTGCCACGATCTCGCCCACGGTCTCGTCCGCCGTGGCCGCACTCGCGTGGTAGCCGATCACGACGTCGGCTCCGCGACGCGCCAGCTCGAGTGCGATCGCACGGCCCATGTCGCGCGCGCCACCGGTGACGAGGGCGACCCGGCCGTGGAGATCCCGCTCACTCATACGTGGGCAAGATACCGGGAGGCCGCCGCTTCGCTCGCGTTCTGCATCCAGTGTCCGTGGTGGCAAGCGTTTGCCGGTTGCGCGACAGCGGCGGCAACCCTTGCCGGCAAGGCCTTCCGGTGCTGCGCTAGATTCCGCCGCGTGGACACCCGCTCCGGCAGAGGGTCGCTCGTAGACGTCAGCCGGCGCGCAGGCGTATCCACGGCGACGGCATCGCGCGTCCTCAACAGCTCCGCGCACCCGGTCTCGTCGGCCACCCGCGAGCGCGTGATGGAGGCCGCCCGCGATCTGGGCTACTCGCCGAGCGCGCTGGCCCGTGCTCTCGTGACGCGCCGCACCCGCATCGTCGGGGTGATCGTGGGCGATGTCGTGGATCCATACTTCGCAGAGATCACGCGTGGCGTGGAGGATGTCGCCGGCCGCTCCGGATACCTCACGATCGTCTGCAACGCCGATCGCCGGCCGGCGGTCGAACGTGAATACCTGAACGTCCTGCGCGACTACAACGCGGAGGGCGCCGTGTTCGCCGGCAGCGGGCTCGTGTCGAGCGACGAGGCGCTCACCGAGTGTGTTGGCCTGGCGCGCAGGCAGGGCATGCACGTCGTCGCACTCGCGCCGCGGAGCTTCGAGTGCAGCAGCGTGACCGTCGACAACCAGGCCGCCGCGTACGACGTGGTCGACTACCTGGCATCTCTGGGCCACCGTCAGATCGCGTTCGTCGCCGGCCCGGCCGATCTGGTCACGGCCCGTCAGCGGCTGGAAGGGTTCCATGCCGCGCTGGCCGCTCGCTCGCTCGCGCCAGGCCCCGTCTACGAGGGCGATTTCAGCTATGCCGCGGGTCAGGCGGCCGCGCTCCTTCTGCTGGCGGAGCGGCCGTTGCCGGACGCCGTCGCGTGCGCCAACGACGAGACGGCGATCGGCGTGCTCATGGCCTTGCGCGGCGCGGGTGTCGACGTGCCGGGCGCCATCTCGGTGGCGGGCATCGGCGACACGCGGCCCGGTCGCTTTCTCGAGCTGACCACGGTCAGCGTGCCGACCTACGAACTGGGTGCGAGCGCGGCGCGCCGGATCATCGCGGATCGCCGCGACGAGCTAGATGTCCACGACGTGATCTCGCACCGGCTGGTGCCGCGCGCCACCAGCGCGCGCCGGCGGGCGCCGTAGGGTCGGGCTCGCGGCAAGCGTTTGCCGATGCACCGTTCCTCTGCGCGCCGGCCGACTGGTTCGAGCGGGCCGCGTAGGACTCGACGAGCTGGGCTGACGGTCCTGTACCGTCGCCCCTGAAACGCGGCGAGGGAGGGGCTGTGGCAGACAAGACCGTCGTGCTCGTGGGCACGCTCGACACGAAGGGCCGCGAGTACGCGTTCCTGCGCGATCGCCTGCATGCGGCCGGGGTCGGCATCATCCTCGTCGACGCCGGCATCATGGGACCGCCGCTCGTGGCGCCCGACGTGAGCCGCGAGGAGGTCGCAGCCGCGGCCGGTGCCGACGTCGAGGCGCTGCGCGCCGCCGGCGACCGCGGGCAGGCCGTGCTGACGATGGCGCGCGGCGCGACCGCGGTGGTCGAGCGCCTGTACGCCGAGGGCCGCTGCGACGGCGTGCTCGCCGCGGGCGGCTCGGGCAACACGTCGATCGCCGCCGAGGCCATGCGGGCGCTGCCCGTCGGCGTGCCCAAGCTGATCGTCTCGACGATCGCGGCCGGCGACACGCGCCCCATCGTAGGTGCCAGCGACATGCTGCTGGCGGCCTCCGTGGTCGACGTCGCGGGCATCAACTCGGTGTCGGCGCGCATCCTCGCGAACGCCGCCGCGGCGATGGCCGGGATGGTGCAGGCGGCTCCGCTCGAGCTCGGCGAGAGCCGGCCGCTGATCGCCGCCTCGATGTTCGGCGTGACGACTCCCTGCGTGACGCACGCCGCCGAGCTACTGGACGGGCTCGGGTACGAGGTGCTGACGTTCCACATGACCGGCACCGGCGGTCGCTCGATGGAGGCGCTGATCGAGGGCGGCTTCATCGCCGGCGTGCTCGACGCGACGACCACGGAGCTGTGCGACGAGCTCGTCGGAGGCGTGCTCAGCGCGGGCCCCGACCGGCTCACGGCGGCGGGGCGCGCAGGCGTGCCCCAGGTGGTCTCGCTGGGTGCGCTCGACATGGTCAATTTCGGGCCGCGCGAGACTGTTCCGGCCGAGTTCGAGGGGCGCAACCTCTACGTGCACAATGCCCAGGTGACGCTCATGCGCACGACGCTCGCAGAATCGGCGAGCCTGGGTGAGGAGATCGCGCGCAAACTGTCGGCCTCGACGGGGCCTGTCGCGCTCTTCATCCCCCTGGGCGGCGTCTCGATGATCGCGACGCCGGGCGGGCCGTTCTACGACGCGGCGACCGACGAGGCGCTGTTCGCGGCCGTGCGCGAGCACGCCGGCTCGAACGTGGAGCTCGTCGAGCTCGAGACCGACATCAACGATCCGGCGTTCGCCGAGGCCATGGTGGTCAAGCTGCACGGCTACCTCGGCGGTGCTGCGTGAAGCGCGTCGAGGCGCTCGCGCGCTTGCACGCGACGATCGCGAGCGGCACGGCGGTGATCGGCGCGGGCGCGGGCACCGGTCTCTCGGCGAAGCTCGCCGAGGCGGGCGGCGCCGACCTGATCATCATCTACAACTCCGGCCGCTACCGCATGGCCGGGCGCGGTTCGCTCTCGGGACTGATGCCGTACGGCGACGCCAACGCGATCGTGGTCGACATGGCCCGCGAGGTGCTCCCGGTCGTGAAGGAGGTGCCGGTGCTGGCGGGCATCTGCGGCACCGATCCGTTCCGGGTCATGGACGTCTTCATCGAGGAGCTGATCCGCATCGGCTTCTCCGGGGTACAGAACTTCCCGACGGTCGGCCTGATCGACGGCCTCTTCCGCATCAATCTCGAGGAGACCGGGATGGGCTACGACCTCGAGGTCGACGCCGTGCGCAGCGCGCGCGCGAAGGACGTGCTCACCGCGCCCTACGTCTTCGACGTCGAGAGTGCCGTTGCCATGACGAAGGCCGGGGCCGATGTGCTCGTGCCGCACATGGGCCTGACGACCAAGGGCACGATCGGCGCGGGCACGGCCAGGACCCTCGACGAGTCCGTCGTGCTGATTCAGGAGATGCACGACGCCGCGGTCGCCATCCGTCCCGACGTGATCGTGCTGTGCCACGGCGGGCCGATCGCCGAGCCCGACGACGCGCGCTACGTGCTCGAGCGGACGCATGGCGTCAAGGGCTTCTTCGGCGCCTCCAGCATGGAGCGCCTCCCCACGGAGATCGCCATGATCGAGAACATGCGGCGATTCAAGAACCTCACCTTCAACCCCTGAGGAGAGAGCGATGAGCATCTTCGTCAAGCAGGCCGGAATGGTGGTCGACCATCTCGACTGGGGAGACATCGGCTGGCGGGCGCGTCCCGAGAACACCGGCTGCAAGACGTTCGTGATCATGGACGTCTCGCTGGATCCCGGTTTCGGCCACGACTTCCACAAGCACCCGGAACAGGATGAGATGATCATCGTCAAGGCCGGGCAGATCGAGCAGTGGATCGGCGAGGAGCACACGGTCCTGGCGGTCGGGGACTCCGTCTACCTCGACGCGGACGTCGTGCACGCCTCGTTCAACGTCGGCGGCGAGACGGCGCACCTGCAGGTCGTGCTCGCGCCCGCCGTGGGCGACGAGGGCTACCAGCTCGTCGACGTGTCCTCCGAGCAGCCCTGGGCTTCTCTGCGCGGCTAGCTCCGACCATCGCCACGCCCCTCCGCATCGCTCATCGCGGCTACGCCGCGGGCGCCCCAGAGAACACGCTGGAGGCGTTCGCAGCCGCGATCGAGCGCGGAGCGGACGTGCTCGAGGTCGACGTGCGCCGCCGGCGCGACGGGGAGCTGGTGGCGCATCACGACCGCGGTGACGCTCCCGGAGCGCCGCGTCTCGCCGAGGTGCTGGCGCTCGCCTCGGCCTCGGGCGCGGGGCTGAATCTGGATCTCAAGGCCAGCGGCATCGAGCGCCCGCTGATCGAGCTCGTGCGCGGCGCCGGACTCGTCGGCCGCGTCACCTGCACGGGCGGCAACTGGGCGATGCTCGCCGGCATTCACCGCGCGGAGCCAGGGATCCGCGCAGGCCTGACGATGCCGCGGCACAGCCCTCCCCGCGGCACTCGCCAGTTGCAGCGCCTGTGGTACGCGTGGCGCGCTCCGGCCCTCCTGGCCCGCTACGACGCCAAGCTCGTGTCCTGCAGCCGCCGGCTCGTCAGCCGGCTGCTCGTGCACCGCGTGCACCGGGCAGGCGCCGAGATCTGGGTCTGGACGGTCGACCTGCCCGCGGAGATCGATCGGCTGCGGCGCCTGGAGGTCGACGGCATCTGCTCGGACGACCCGGCCAGTCACGGCTGGGTCTGAG
>JALYLC010000586.1 GCA_030774435.1 Actinomycetota bacterium | reverse complement strand
GGCTACATCCTGCCGGGCGAGAAGCCCTTCGCGCTCACGCGCTAAGACGTACTACCAGAATGAGCGTTCGTGGTCGGGGGGCTCGAAGCGAGCGCAGGTCTGGCGGCCGGGCGCCCAACCGCCACCCCTCGAACCACCGCGGCGCCCGGCTGGCAGACCGCAGGCGATTCGAGACCTCCGAACACCCCGATCATTCTGGTAGTACGTCTCAAGCCCGTCAGAGCGTCTGGACGAGGATCGTGTTCGTGGCCCCCGGGCGGTTGACGTTCGTGCCGCTCGTGATCACGACGCGATCCCCGGGCCCCGCGATGCCGGCACGCTGTACGGCATCGATCGAGCGCAGCCAGAGCGTCTCGACGTCCTTCGCCGGATCCAGCGCGAGCGGCACCACGGCCCAGTCGAGCATCAGCTGGCGCTGCACGTCGCGACTCGGCGTGCAGGCCACGATCGGGCGGTGCGGGCGGTGCCGCGAGACCTCGCGCGCCGTCTCGCCCGAGACGGTCGGGACGATGATCGCGGCGGCCTCGATCACCTCGGCCATGTCGCAGGCGGCATGCCCCACGACGTCGGAGATGTAGCGCGGCCCCTGGCGCGTGGCCTCGAAGGGCGTGTCGCTGTACGCGAACTCCGGCTCCACGGCCGCGGCGATGCGCACCATCGTGTCGACGGCCTCGACCGGGTACTTGCCGACGGCCGTCTCGCCGCTCAGCATGACGGCCGAGGTGCCGTCGAGGATGGCGTTTGCGACGTCGGAGGCCTCGGCGCGGGTGGGCTCAGGCGCGTCGATCATCGACTCCAGCATCTGCGTGGCCGTGATCACGGTCTTGCCCGCCTCGCGGCCCATGCGGATCATGCGCTTCTGCAGCATGGGCACCTCGGCCGCGCCGATCTCGACGCCCAGGTCGCCGCGCGCCACCATCAGCGCATCGGTGACGGCGACGATCGCCTCGAGCTGCTCGATCGCCTCGAGCTTCTCGATCTTGGCGATCACGCGCTGGCGGCCGCCCAGGCCCTCGATCAGCCGCTTGAGGTCTTCGACGTCCTCGGCGCGGCGGACGAACGAGAGCGCCACGTAGTCGACGTCCCAGCGCACCGCGTGCTCGAGCATCTCGCGGTCGCGGTCGGTGATCGACGGGATCGGCAGGTAGCTGCCCGGCAGGTTCACGCCCTTCTGTGACCGGATCAGCCCGCCCGTCTCGACCCGGCAGCGCACGCGCTTGCCGAGCGCCTCGACGACGCGCAGGCGCACGCGCCCGTCGTCGATCATGACCGGCGAGCCCGGTCGCACGACGCGTGCGAAGTCGAGCTCGAAGCCGAGCTCGAGGTCCTCCCCGCCCGCAGCGCCCGCGCTCGCGAGCACGAGCTCGTCGCCGCTCTCGACCCGGCGCGGCTCGGCCAGGCGCGCCACGCGCAGCTTGGGGCCGGCGAGATCGGCGAGGATGGCGAGCGGGCGGTCGAGACGCTCCTCCACGGCGCGCACGGAGCGCACGAGCGCTTCGAGCTCGGACGCGTCGCCGTGCGAGCAGTTGACGCGGGCGACGTCCATGCCCGCCGCGACGAGCCGCTCGATCATCGGCTCCTCACTGGTCGCCGGGCCGATTGTGCACACGATCTTGGTGCGACGGGGCGCGACGCTCATGCTCGCCCGGCGAACGCGCTCAGGCCGGGGTAGACCGCCGAGGAGCCCAGCTGCTCCTCGATGCGCAGGAGCTGATTGTACTTGGCCACGCGCTCGGAACGCGCGGGGGCGCCGGTCTTGATCTGGCCCGCATTCGTCGCGACCGCGATGTCCGCGATCGTCGCGTCCTCAGTCTCGCCCGAACGGTGCGAGATCACGGAGCAGTAGCCCGAGCGGGCACCCAGCGCGATCGCGTCGAGCGCCTCGCTGAGCGTGCCGATCTGGTTGACCTTCACGAGAATGGCATTCGCGACGCCCGCCTCGACGCCCTTCGACAGCCGCTCGGGATTGGTCACGAAGAGGTCGTCGCCGACGAGCTGCAGGCCCGCGCCCAGCCGCTCGGTCAGCAGCCGCCAGCCGTCCCAATCGTCCTCCGCCATGGCATCCTCGAGCGAGAGGATGGGGTAGCGCCCGCACAGTGCCTGCCACCAGTCGACGAGCTGCTCGGAGTCGAGCGTCCGCCCCTCGAGGTGGTAGGCACCGTCGCGGTAGAGCTCGGTCATCGCCGGGTCGAGGGCGATGCCGACCGCCTCCCCGTGCCCGGCGTCGCCGGCCGCCGCGAGGATGAGCTCGATCGCGGCCTCGGCCGACGAGATCTCCGGCGCGAACCCGCCCTCGTCGCCGACGGCCGTCGAGAGGCCGTCCCGGTGCAGGCGCGCCTTGAGCGCGTGGTAGACCTCGCTACCGATCCGCAGCGCCTCGGAGAAACTGCCGGCGCGGTGCGGGACGACCATGAACTCCTGCAGGTCGAGCGCGTTGTCGGCGTGCGCGCCGCCGTTGATCACGTTCATCATCGGAACGGGCAGCACGTGGGCCGACGGCCCTCCAAGCGAGCGCCAGAGCGGCAGCCCGAGCGAGCTCGCCGAGGCCTTCGCGACCGCCAGCGACGCGCCGAGCACGCCGTTGGCGCCCACACGCCCCTTGTCGGGCGTGCCGTCGATGTCGCAGAGCAGGCGGTCGGCGCCGCGCTGGTCGTGCACGTCGCGGCCAACCAGCGCCGGGCCGAGCTCGTCGTTGACGCTGGCGACGGCGCCCTCGACGGCCTTGCCGCCGTAGGCCGAGCCGCCGTCGCGGCGCTCGACGGCCTCGTGCGATCCGGTCGACGCACCCGAGGGCACGGCAGCACGGCCGAGCGCGCCGGCGTCGGTGAGGACGTCGACCTCGACGGTCGGGTTTCCGCGCGAGTCGAGGATCTGGCGCGCGTGCACGGAGGCGATCGTTGTCACTTGCCTTCCCTGAGAGACTGCTTGGCCGCTTGATAGTAGTGCTCTTGCTCCGGCATCCCCGCCGCTCGGAAGACGACGCCCTCGGCGTCGGCGAGGCGCTCGGCGCACTCGACGCGCTCGCGGAAGCGGGCGGTCGCAGCGCGCAGCGCGAGCTCGGGATCGCAGTTGTAGCGGCGTGCCACGTTCACGCACGCGAAGAGGACATCGCCGATCTCGCCGACGATGGAATCCAGCGGCTCGCGCTCGGGCTCGGGCTCGTCGCCGAGCTCGGCCCCCAGCTCGCGCAGCTCGCTCTGCAGATCTCCGAAGGCATCCGCCGAGGTGGCGTACTCGAAGCCGATGGCGGCGGCGCGCCGCTGCACCTTGCGGGCCTGGAGCAACGCCGGCAACGCGCGGGGCACGTCGTGGAAGATCCCCTCGCGCCCCTCGCTCTTGACCTTGACGCCCTCCCAGAGGTTGCGCGCGTCGCCCGCCGACCGCGCGTTCTCGCTCCCGAAGACCCAGGGGTGGCGCACACGCAGCTTTGCCGCCACGCCGAGTGCGACGTCGACCCAGTCTCCGACGCCCGCCTCCTCGCACAGCAGCGCCAGGAACGTGGTCTGGAAGAGCAGGTCGCCGAGCTCGTCGAGCAGCTTGGGAGAGAGCCCCGCCTCGCGCACGGCGTCGGCGACCTCGTAGGCCTCCTCGACGGTGTGCGGAACGATCGAGGTCGCCGTCTGCGCGCGGTCCCAGGGGCATTCGCGGCGCAGCAGCGCCGTCAGCTCGAGCAGGGCTCCCGCCGCCGCCTGGGCCGCCTGTCGCGCAAGCAGCGGGCGTTCGGGCAAGGTGGGCACGTGCGGCAGGCCCCGCGCAAGTGCATAGGCCGGGCCGTCGGGGGCACAGGCGGTGGCGGCAGCGTCGTCCAGCCCGATGCCGCGCGCCAGC
>JALYLC010000585.1 GCA_030774435.1 Actinomycetota bacterium | reverse complement strand
TTTCCGGAGGATGCCCCGCCTCGGCGCGCGCGCATCCGCCGCAGCGCCGGCCGCTGAACCCCGCACGCGTCCGGCTTCAGAGCGCCTAGGGCAGGCGAGGCGACCAGAGCGCGGAGAGCAAACCGGCGGCCACAAGCAGGAACGCCGCGCCGGCAAGGAACGCGTACGTGATCTCGCTCTTGCCGGGCTTGCGTCCGAGGCTCGAGCCGAGCTTCCCGTAAGCCGACTGCAACGACTTCGCGCTCTGCGCGGCGAAAAACTGGCCCCCCGTGCGGTCCGCGATCGCCCTGAGTGTGTCGGGATCCGGAGGGACCGGCACCCGCCGGCCACCAAATGGCCCACCCGGAAAACCGCCGCCGCCCCCGCCACCGCCCATGCCGCCGCCGCCGAAGTCGCGCGTGCCGCCCGGAGTGCCGAGCGCGACCGTGTACACCGGAATCCCGGCCTGCTTCGCGAGATCCGCGCCCTCGAGCGGCTCGAGGTCGCCCCGCGTCTGCGCGCCGTCCGAGAGGAACAGGATCGACACAAGCCCGCGTGTCTGCGTATTCGGCGCAGCCGTGGTCGCCGAGGCGAGGTTGCCGCTCTCGCCTGCCACCGCCTGCTGACCGAGCTTGACGGCGGCGGCGAGTGCGTCGCCGATCGCCGTACCGCCGAAGGACGGGAACCACTCGATCGTGTCCAGGGACTTCCGGACGAGATCGTGATTCGTCGTGGGTGGGTTAGCCACGGCAGGATCGCCCGCAAAGGCGATCAGCCCGACCTGAAGTCGATCGGGCACGCGATCGAGGAAGGTGCGGACGGCCGCGGCCGCGGCGCCGATTCGAGTGGGCTTCACGTCCTTCGCTTGCATCGAACGAGACACATCGAGCACGAGAATCACGGTGGCGCGGTCCCGCGGCACGAGCGTCGTGTGTTGCGGACGAGCCATCCCGATGCAGAGTGCGGCTAGCGCCAAGAGGAAGAGCGCAAGCGGGACGAATCGTCGCCGGTAGCGATCGCCGACGACACCCGCCAGCACGTCGAGATTCGTGAACCTGATCGCGTAACGCATACGCCTGCGCTCCGCGAGCACGTACAGCGCCACGGCGAGCGGCACGGCGAGCAGCGTCAGCAGGAGCAGAGGACGTTCGAAGGTCACGAGCCACCGCCGCAGACCGCGCCGACCTGCACGACCGCGCGAACGCCCTGCACGGCCGCGGTGGAACGCACGCGTACTTCGACGCGGCGTCCCTGCACGCTACGCGTGGCACTCGCACTCTGAATGAGCGCCGCCGTTGGGGCCGACTTCGTATAGAACGCGAGTGCGTGCCAGGCCGAGATCAAACGCTCACTCGCAGCGCACGCTGTGACGGCGCGCACGGTGCCCGCGCGTAGGCGCACGGTTCGCACCCGCCTGACTGTCGGTTCTCCCGGCGCGAAGGCCACGGGCCTTCTAAACGGCACCGGCCCTGAGCCGCCCCCCGCCGCCGGCAGGCAACCGAGATGCGGCCGGAAGCTCGGTCCGTTTGGCGCGTTCCCGGTATAGGTCGCCCGGAACAACGCCGCGGTTGCGGTCGTCACGCCCGGGTTGACCGGACTGCCGAGCTTCCCGAGGAAGTCGATGTCGATCGCGCGGTCGGAGAGCTCCGCGTCCAGCCCGCCGATCACATAGCCGCGAGGGCACGAGAGCTGGAAGTCGACGCGCGGCCGCGGCGTAGTCAGCGCGGCCGGCACGACGACCCAGGGCCCGGCGACGCGCACGCACACCTGTAGGCCGCGGCACTCGTTCGTCGCAGCTGCAGGCGATGCACCAATACCGGCTGTTGCTGCCAGGATCGCGGCCGCCAAGACGAAACGCTTCACGGCACCCTCCGGAACCACAGCGCCGACAGCGTGCCGCCGAACAGGAGGAAGGCAGCGGAGCCTCCAGCGAAGAGATCGGTGATCTCGCGCGACTCGCGGCGGTGGCCGAGGCGGGAACCGAGCTTTTCGTAGATCTGCCGTAGCTGGGCTTGATCGGTTGCGGTGAAGAACTGTCCGCCGGTGAGGCGAGCGACGCTGCGCAGGGTCTCCGGATTCGGCGGCACCCTGAGCTGGGCCTGGTACCCACCCGCCAGCGGCACGTTCACGACACCGTCCGGCGTGCCGACGACGACCGTGTAGACCGGGATGTGCAGTGACTTCGCCTGAGCGGCTGCGACCTCGGGCGTCGTGCGGCCGCTCATCTGTGCCCCATCGGAGATGACGAGCATGGCGGTCGGGGGAATCGCCCCGTCGCTGGTTCGCTCTGCACGGGCGAGGCGGCTACCGAGCGCCAGTGCGTCGCCGAGCGCGGTTCCCTGACCCGATTTGAGCGACTTGAGAGCGCTACGTACCAG
>JALYLC010000584.1 GCA_030774435.1 Actinomycetota bacterium | reverse complement strand
GCCGAGCAGTGGGCGGCGCGGCTCGGGCTGCCGCGGCGGGAGCGCTAGCGGTACCTCGTGAAGCCCGCCTGCAAGGCGGGTTTCTTGGTGTCTGAGGGGCGGTGCGCGTCCGTCAGCCGGCGTTGGGGAGCCAGTGCCTTCCTGGCTCGTCGTGGTCCGGGATCACCCGGTGCCATCCACCGACGCGGCCGCCCGTCGCAGGGCCGCCGCCTCGTCGTCCGTCAGGCTGATGCCGAACCGTTCGTCGAGCACGCCGGGCAGTTCGTCGTCCTTGATCTGCCGCGTCTCGGTGGTGCCGTCGGGCCGGGTCGCGGTGAGCTCGCGGCCGTGCAGCGCGTGCTGGACGTGTGGCTCGATGCGCTGCAGCACGATCTGGCTGACGAAGGGTGATCGCGGGTGCGTGGCGGTGTAGTGGTTGTAGACGGCGTAGTCGATCGGGCGCTGCGGCTCGAGTGTGAACGAGTACATCTCGGACCAGCCGTCGGGCCGGCCGGCGCTGAGCAGCCACGCTGCGTCGGGTTCCGCGCGGTCCAGCCGGTACGTCCAGCCGCCCTGGCGAGTGGTGCCGGACTCCATCGGCACGGGCTCGAGCAGGCTGGCGCCGAACCCGACGTCGGCCAGCCATGGCTTGGCGCCGGCCTCGACGCGCAGCAGCATGTGCGTCCGGACGCCGGACTGTGACGGCTGCACGCGAGCGGCGAGGCGTGTCACGGCGTAGCCGAGCCGCTCGAGCACCGCGGCGAACAGCAGATTCTGCTCGAAGCAGTAGCCGCCTCGCCGCCGCCGCACGAGCTTGTCCTGCACGCGCTCGAGGTCGAGCTCGATGCCCCGGCCGAGGACGACGTCGAGGTTCTCGAAGGGGATCGCGGCGGCGTGCGCGCGGTGCAGGCCGCGCAGCGTGTCGGCGTCGGCGTCCAGAGCTCCGCTGTAGCCGATCCGCTCCAGGTAGGCGTCCAGGTCGAGGCGGTCGATTCCCCACCCGGCTTGCGGCGCGGCGCTCGGCGTCATGAGATCGCCGCGGTTCGTGTCTCTCGCAGCGACGGTGAGCGCCGGACGACCGCGCCGAAGTCGGCGATGAAGCCTGCGCGGTCGACGGTGTCCATGATGTGTCGAATTCTTTCAACACGCGTCGTCGGCCCGCGCGCGTAGATTCCCGCGATCGACCCGGCCGGGGAACCGCGAGGTCGAATGCCGCGCCCGGATCCTGACCCGCACCGTCGGTTCGCTACGCCCCGCGCTGACGCGCAGATCCGCCGGCGGGTCATCACTCCTCGTGGTGAGACGTGAGCAGGCGCCGACGGCGGCGCGCCGGCGACCGAAGCGCCACGGGATCGAGTCCAAGCGCATCGGCGACGCGCTCGACCACCGTCTCGCGCGGGGCGCCGAGGTCGTCGAGGATGCGGACCGCCACGCTGTCCTCGCTGCGGCAGAGGCCGATCAGCAGATGCTCGGTGTTGGCGCATCGGTGGCCGAGGCGGCGAGCCTCGCGCCGGCCGGCCTCGAGCGCGCGTTTGACTTTCGGCGCGACGCCCAGGCTCTCCCAGCGGCGCTCGCCGCCACGCCCGACCATCTGCTCGATGCGGCTGACCACCGCCTCGCGGGTGACTCCGACGTCGGAGAGCACGTGCGCCGCAAGCCCGTCGCGCTGAGCGAGGAGGCCCAGCAGCACGTGCTCCGTCCCGAGATGGTTGTGGCCCATGCTGCGCGCGTCTTCCTGCGCGACGAGGAAGGCTGCCTGCACCGTCCCGCTCGTGTTGGGCGGCCAGGCCTCGCCGTCGGACGGTGCGCCCGCGAAACGCTGCTGGGCCGCTTGCCGGGTGACGTCGAGCACCGCCCCGATCTCCGCCCAGGAGTGATTCGCGTCGCGCGCTTCTGCCACGAAGCGGTCAAGCGCTTCCTGGCTCGCCTGGCTCACTTCGTCGGCAACGTCGACGGCCGCGCGCAGACGGTCGAGGGGCTGCGCCGAGCGGGCACGTCGCTTGGCGGCCGCGACCAACCGCTCGACCTCTCCGTGTTCCGCCATCTGTCAATTTGTAATTGACGGCAGAGGCGATGTCAAGATCAACTTGACATCGCTCCGCGATACTTGAAGCGTGTTCACGGTTCTCATCACAGGACCGCCAGGAGTCGGGAAGACCTCGGTGCTGACCGCGCTCGTGGACGAGCTGACCGACGACGACGTGTCGCACGCGGCCATCGAGCTCGAGACGCTCGCATGGACACACCCCGCCCTGAGTGACGAGCTGTGGCTCCGGCACGTCAAGACCACGTGCGCCCTCTACCGCGGAGCCGGGCACCGGTTGCTGCTCGTCGCCGAGACGCTCGAGACCGACGACGATCTCAACCAGCTGCTCGACGTCTTGGACGCCGACGAGTCCTTCCTGGTTCGGCTTGAAGCTCAGCCCGCCACGCTGGTCGAGCGCATCGTCGAGCGCGAGCCCGAGAGCTGGTCGGGTCTGACCGATCTCGTCGAGCACACGCAGGAACTCGCAGTCACGATGCCCGCCCTCAGCGGCGTCGACCTCGTCCTGACCACCGACGCCCAGCGTCCGGAAGCCGTGGCTCACCGCATCCGCGCGGCGCTCCCGGGGCACCTGGTCGAGCCGGCGTCGTCTGGCCGCCTCGTCGAGTCGCAGCGCCCGGATCACGGGATCGCGTAATGCAGGCGACGATCGGCCGCGGGACGACCGCTCTGGCGAGCGCGGCGTCCTCTCACCACGCGAAGTGGTCGAGCACCGCGCGCATGTGGTCGCGCGGGAGCGGACCGAACCTGACGGTCCAGGCGCCGTCGAGATCCTGCCGGAAGGTCGTCTGCAGTCCACCGGTCTGGAGGATCTGCTCGGCGGTCTCGGCGTCGGTGTAGCCGGTGGCGCCGTGGTAGGTGAAGTCGATCCCGAAGCCACCGCCTTCCACCGGCCAGATCGCGACGCGGTTCGGATGCAGGCACGTGGCGCTCGCGCCCGTGGTGACGAGGTCGGTCATCGCCGTTTCATCGGCGGCCGATCGTCCGGACTGAAGGCACGGTGATTCGAGCGGTCGTGCCGGCCTCCGAGCTGCGTGGCGAGGTTCAGAGACTCGGGGGTGGCGCTGCGGATCGCGAGCCGGTCGTCGCGGCTGTGGGTGGTGCGTCCGGCGGCTCGGCGCCGATGTCGACCGGCTCGCGGGCGGCGGCGGCCGCTTCGGCCCGCCGTCGTCGCGCGGCCGATCGCATGAGCGAACTGACGTAGCCGGCGGCAGCGCGGGCATTGCGGCGCTCGGTGATCGGGTCGCGCTGGTCCATGCCAACTCCTCGGCTCGTGTGCGGCTGCCTGGAGCATGCTGCGCGAAGCTGAACCCCCGCTCAAGACATCTGGTCCCGTGGGTTGTACTCGTCGTGTCGCCGGATCCAGAACTCGGACGAGTCACCCTCGTCGCGCCCCTTCGGCGCCCGGTCGAGGATCGGGTAGTAGCCCATCAGGAACTCCAGTCCACGGGCGTAGGTCGAGTAGGTGTGGTGGACCGCGCCATCGGCGAGGGCAAAGGCGCTCATCCCTGGTCCCTCCGAGACGTATCCGGCGACGTCGGTTCCGGTCGCGACGGCCATCTGGCGCAATATCGGCGGCGGATCGCCCTCGAGCATCGGTCCCATGTGCTCGCGCAGCTGCTCGTCGGTGTAGGAGACGCCGAAGTCGAAGTTGAAGTCGCTCCCGGACGAGGAGACCCAGGGAAAGCTCCAGCCCATCCGCCGCTTGTAGGCCTGGAGCTTCTCGAGCGGCGCGCGGGAGACGTAGAGCATCGTCACGTCGCGCGCGTGGAGATGCGGCAGGACGCCGTCGACCGCGTCGGCGCTCGAGGAGCAGGTCGGGCACCCGGTCTCGTAGCTCGGGCCGAACATGAAGTGGTAGACGAGGAGCTGGGAGCGACCGTCGAACAGCTCCGCCAGCGTCCGCGTGCCCTCGTCGGTGTCGAATCGGTAGTCCTTCTCGACGGGGACCCACGGCAGCTCGCGCCGCTGCCGTGCGAGCTCGTCGCCCATCCGGGTGTGTTC
>JALYLC010000583.1 GCA_030774435.1 Actinomycetota bacterium | reverse complement strand
ACATGTCGCCGCCGACGCCGCTCGTGTTCTCGCCGTAGAACACGTGCTCGGCCGCGAGCGCGGCCATCGTCGTGAGCACGTCCTTGAAATGCTCGGAGCGGAAGTGAACGAAGCGATCGTCCTTCTCGCGTGCCATCCAGTGGCCCCCCGACCCGTCCGAGCGCGGGCGGATCGTGAGGCGCGAGGCCTCGTGCGTATCGCCCATGTAGGCGTGGCCAACGGTCGCGTGACCCGCCTCGTGGATGGCGATCTGGCGCAGCTCGTCGGGCGTGTACTCGAAGGCGACGACGGTTCCCGACTCGACCGTTCCCATCGCGGTGAGGATGTCGGTGCGGTCGAAGCCCGCGCGGCCGTCGTGGTGCGCGGCCATCAGCGCGATCGAGCAGACCTGCTCGATCATCGCCGGCGAGTACCCCGCCGTCATGCGCGCGAGCTCGTCGCGCCGCTTCTCCGAATCGAGATCCGGGGTGTGCGAGACCTTCGCCATGTAGAAGTCGAGGACGTCGGCGCGGTCGACTTTGTTCGGGATGCGGAACTGCACCTGGCGGCCCATGCGGCCGGCGCGCGTGAGCGCCGGGTCGAGCACGCTGAGCGGCACGTTGGTCGCACCGATGAAGAACACCTGGTCGTTGCGCGGCTTGGGGCGAGGCAGCCGGATGGGCACCTTCCAGAGGCGTTGCGGCACGACATACGAGGCGTCCAGGATCGTGTTGACGAAGCGCGTCGACAGACGTCGCAGGAGCGGCGGGTTGTCGACGCCGTCCATCACGACGAGCAGTTGGTTGAGCGCGCCGCTGCCCTGGCCGCCGCCGAACATCCCCGGTACCACGGCGCGGGCGATGGTGCTGATCGGGCCGCGCCGGACGACGGGGCGGTCGGCCTCGGCCATCTGCGAGCCGATGTAGTCACGCCACTCGCGCGACTCGATGATGACGTCGCCGGAGGCGGTCCGCGCACCGCGCGGGCCGAACATGGGCATCTCAGCCTGCACGGGCTCGGCGTTTGCGCCGCCGAGCGCGGCGCGCCGCATGCCGACCGCGTCGATCTCGTCGATGAAGACGATGCAGTGGCCGCCCCACTTGCGCGCGAGCTTCTTGGCCTTGTGGCCCATCCACTGCACGGCCACGACGTCCATGCCGATGAACGTCTGTGCGAAGCCCGAGCCGGGCACGGCCATGAAGGGCGCGTTGAAGCCGGTGGCGATCGCCTTGGCGAGCATTGTCTTGCCGGTGCCGGGCGGGCCGATGAAGAGCAGGCCGCGCTCGGGCTTGCCACCCGATTCCTTGAACTGGTCGCTGGCCTGCCACAGCTCGATGATCTTGCGTACCTCTTCCTTGACGTCCGCCTGGCCGCGCACGTGGTCGATCTCGACGCCCCAGCTCGCGTCGCCGGGCTCGTACGATTTCATCTGGCGGACGGCCATGAGCACCATCGGTACGATGAAGATCGCGCCGATCATCAGGTTGATCAGGAGGATGAACAGCAACTGCGCGCGGTTGGCCGCGTCCATGCCGTTCCAGAAGCTGGCCACCGTGCTGACCCGGTGGATGCCCCAGACGATGCTGTCCAGGAAGTTCGCGTGATTCCCGCGCAAGACGTCCAGGACATACGGGAACACGCCGAACAGCGTCAGGTAGCCGAGCGAGAAGCGCCAGATGAAGCGCCAGAAGGCGATGCGCCGGCGCAGCGACGTGTCCTGTTTCAGCCAGTTCTTCTCGGCGCCGAACAGGCTCGGCCACGGGATGAAGCGGTGGGTGATGAGGTCGAAGGTCCCGCGCGCGGCCGCGAGCGTGCCCCAGGTCGCGAGCCCGGCGTGCAGCTGCGAGAGCCCGGCATCGTCGCGGTAGAGCATCCACACGGCTGGAATCGCGGCGATCGCGACGATGTTCGCGATCAGGTTGAAGTTCCGCCACTGGCGCGCGAGGCCGACGCCGGATCCGCGCGTGATGAATCCGCCGGAGTGCTTCGCAGCTCCAGCGGGTCTCGTGACGACCGCGCTGCTGGCATTCCGCTGCTCGGGGGCTTCGTCGACCGGTGTGGTCGGTGGCTCCATCGGCTGCTCCATCTCAGAAGGCGTCGCTCATGCGCGACCCAAGTAGCGTCGGGGTTCCTCGCTTGAACTCTAGCGGCGTTGCTCCGATCAGTTTGCCCGAGCCGGCGTGAACGCTGCGTTAAGGAGAGTACGTCCCCGCGAGGCGTCTGGTTCGGCCCGCCGCAGCCCAGTTGTCCACGTAAACACACTAGTTATCCACAATTGGCTTGCGCGCAGGGGCACAAGCTGGTAGCGTCGCGGCCCTCCGGACAGCCCCGCTGCGCTTGCCGTGCAACCTTCGGTTGCGCTATGTCCTTGCGCGTTGCTATGCTGCACGTTCGCGCCGCGCATCTGCATGCCTGCAGACGCGCGTGCGTGCGTCGCCGTCCGCTTTCGATCCCTGCGAGGAGGGATTGCCGTCGTGGCAGCCATTGCCCCGTCCCGTGCACCGCGGCAGCGTCGATCGTACGCCCGTTTGCAACGCGTAATCGACGTTCCGAACTTGATCGACATCCAGGTCGCGTCGTTCCGGCGCTTCATGGAGGAGGGACTGCGAGAGGTCATTGACGACATCTCGCCGATCGAGGACTACACGGGCACCCTGGCCGTCGAGTTCGGCGAGTACGCGTTCGACCCCCCGCCCGTCTCCATTCGGGAGTGCCGGGAGAAGGATCTCACGTACTCGGCGCCGCTCTCGGTGACCGTCCGCTTCATCAACAAGTCCACCGGCGAGATCCGCGAGCAGCGGGTCTTCATGGGCGACTTTCCGCTCATGACCGAGTGGGGCACCTTCATCATCAACGGCACCGAGCGCGTCGTCGTGACGCAGCTCGTGCGTTCGCCCGGCGCCTACATCCTGGAGCCCAAGGACGCTGCCAAGCAGCTCTTCACGGCCAACCTGATGCCGTCGCGCGGCTCGTGGCTCGAGCTCGAGATCGACAAGAAGGGCCTCGTCACGGTCCGCATCGACCGCAAGCGCAAGCTGCCGATCACCACGCTGCTGCGTGCGCTGCCCGCCGAGGATCCGACGACCGGCTTCGAGATGGACACCACCACCAACGAGGCCATCGTCGACCTCTTCCGCGATCCGAAGACCAAGGAAGAGAACCTCTACATCAACTACACGCTCGAGAAGGACATCACGACGCGTGCCGACGAGGCATTGATCGAGGTGTTCAAGAAGCAGCGTCCCGGCGAGCCGCCGACGCTTGACAACGCGCGCGCGCTCCTGCGCTCGCTCTTCTTCGATCCCAAGCGCTACGACCTCACGAAGGTCGGCCGCTACAAGCTCAACCTGCGCCTGCACGGGTGGGACGACACGCAGGGCGGCGACCCGCCGATCCCGATGGACGTCCGCGTGCTGACCACGCGCGACATCCTGACGCTCGCGCGCAAGCTCGTCTCGCTGCCCGACATGCTCGGCGTCCCGCACGACTCGAAGGACTACGCCGATGACGCGCGCAACCTGCAGCGCGACCCGATCGCGCACGAGCTCGACGAGTACGAGCACTTCGGCAACCGCCGGCTGCGCGACGTGGGCGAGCTCATCCAGGAGGCCTTCCGCATCGGCCTCTACCGCATGGAGCGCGTCGTGCGCGAGCGCATGACGACCGAGGACGTCGACACGATCACGCCCCAGACGATCATCAACATCCGTCCGGTCGTGGCCGCGCTGAAGGAGTTCTTCGGCTCGTCGCAGCTCTCGCAGTTCATGGACCAGACGAACTCGCTCGCGGGCCTCACCCACCGCCGCCGCCTCTCGGCGCTCGGCGCTGGCGGCCTCACGCGCGAGCGCGCGCCTATCGAGGTGCGCGACGTCCACTCCACCCATTACGGCCGCATGTGCCCGATCGAGACCCCGGAAGGCCCGAACATCGGCCTGATCGGCTCGCTCTCGAGCTACGCGACCGTGTCGGAGTACGGCTTCATCCAGGCCCCCTACCGCAAGGTGGTCAAGGGCAAGCCGAGCGACGAGATCATCTACCTCGACGCGTCCAAGGAAGAGCGTCACGTGATCGCGCAGTCCAACGCGGAGATCGGCAAGGGCGGCAAGCTCGAGTCGCCGGTGCTGGTGCGCCGCCGCGGCGGCGAGCCCGACCAGGTCGACGCGAACGACGTCGACTACATGGACGTCGCGCCCGAGCAGATCGTCTCGGTCGCCACGGCGCTGATCCCGTTCCTCGAGCACAACGACGCGAACCGCGCGCTGATGGGCTCGAACATGCAGCGGCAGGCAGTGCCGCTGATGATCACCCAGGCGCCGTACGTCGGCACCGGCCTGGAGTTCCGGGCCGCGGTCGACACGGGCGACGTCGTGCTCGCGAAGCGCGCGGGCAAGGTCGCGCTCGTCGACGCCGAGCGGATCCTGGTCGAGACCAAGGACAGCACCGACTCCTACGACCTCATCAAGTACATGCGGTCGAACCAGGGCACGCTGATCCACCAGAAGCCGATCGTCTACGCCGGTCAGAAGATCGCCGCGGGCGACGTGCTGGCGGACGGCTCCTCCACCGACCAGGGCGAGCTCGCGCTCGGCAAGAACCTGCTGGTGGCGTTCATGTCCTGGGAGGGCTACAACTTCGAGGACGCGATCATCCTCTCGGAGCGGCTGGTGAAGGACGACGTCCTGACGTCGATCCACATCCACGAGTACGAGATCGACGCGCGCTCGACCAAGCTCGGCGACGAGGAGATCACGCGCGACATCCCGAACCGCTCGGAGGAGTCGCTGCGCGACCTCGACGAGGGCGGCATCGTGCGCATCGGCGCCGAGGTCCGCTCGGGCGACCTGCTCGTCGGCAAGGTCACGCCCAAGGGCGAGACCGAGCTCACGGCGGAGGAGAAGCTGATCCGCGCGATCTTCAAGGAGAAGGCGCGCGAGGTCCGTGACACATCGCTCAAGGTCCCGCACGGCGAGGGCGGCAAGGTCATCGACGTGAAGACGTTCTCGCGTGCGCGGGGAGACGACCTGTCCCCCGGCGTGAACGAGCTCGTGCGCGTGTACGTCGCGACCAAGCGCAAGATCTCGGAGGGCGACAAGCTCGCCGGCCGCCACGGCAACAAGGGCGTGATCTCCAAGATCGTGCCCGAGGAGGACCTGCCGTACCTGGCCGACGGGCGCCCCGTCGACATCATCCTCAACCCGCTCGGGGTCCCAAGCCGCATGAACGTGGGCCAGATCCTCGAGACGCACCTGGGCTGGGCGGCCGCGCACGGTGGCGACGGCTCGGCTCCCGAGTTCATCGCCACGCCGGTCTTCGACGGCGCCACGCCGGAGCAGGTCGACGAGGCGCTCGTGAACTACCAGGAGACGCACCTCGACGACGGCATCGGCCTGACCATCGACGCGGACGACAGCCACGGGCGCAAGTGCTCGGGACGCGCGGTGCTCCACAACGGCCGCACGGGCGAGGAGTACGACCGCAAGATCACGGTCGGCTACCTCTACGTGCTCAAGCTGCTGCACCTGGTCGACGACAAGATCCACGCCCGCTCCACGGGCCCGTACTCGCTCGTCACCCAGCAGCCGCTGGGCGGCAAGGCGCAGTTCGGCGGCCAGCGCTTCGGCGAGATGGAGGTGTGGGCCCTCGAGGCCTACGGCGCCGCCTACACGCTGCAGGAGATGCTCACCGTCAAGTCGGACGACACCGTCGGCCGCGTCAAGGCGTACGAGGCGATCGTCAAGGGCGAGAACATCCCCGAACCCTCGATCCCCGAGTCGTTCAAGGTGCTGCTCAAGGAGATGCAGTCGCTCGCGCTCGACGTGAACGTCATCTCCGAGGGCGGCGGCGAGGTCCAGATCCGCGAGGAGGACGACGAGCTCCTGCGCGCGGCCGAGGAACTCGGCATCGACATCTCCCCGGGCTCGTTGCGCGCTACGCCGCGCGAGCCCGAAGCACAGGAGCTCGAGGAGGGCGCGCCGGCCGAGGAGGCCATCGACGAGGTGCCCGCCGACGAGATCCTGAACGACGTGGACGACGTGGCCGTCGACGAGCTCGTGCTCGGCGCCGACGCCCCCGAGATCCAGGCGTGATGCGCGCGAAGGAGCGCCGCCTGCGGGCGGCGCTCATTCGCCCGCTGCTTTCTTCCACCACAACCCCGAAGGGGTGCACGTGATCGACATCAACAATTTCGATGCGATCAAGATCGGGCTCGCCTCGACCAAGCAGATCCACGACTGGTCGAGCGGTGAGGTCACGAAGCCCGAGACGATCAATTACCGCACGCTCAAGCCCGAGAAGGACGGCCTCTTCTGCGAGCGCATCTTCGGTCCGACGAAGGACTGGGAGTGCTACTGCGGCAAGTACAAGCGCGTCCGCTACAAGGGCATCATCTGCGAGCGCTGCGGCGTCGAGGTGACCCGGCAGAAGGTGCGCCGTGAGCGCATGGGGCACATCGACCTCGCTGCGCCCGTCTCGCACATCTGGTTCTTCAAGGGCGTCCCGAGCCGCATCGGCTACCTGCTCGACATCGCTCCCAAGGAGCTCGAGAAGGTCCTCTACTTCGCAGCCTCCATCGTCGTGCACGTGGACGACGAGAAGCGCCTGGCCGATCTCGGCGAGCTGTCCGAGAAGGTCGAGGCCGAGGTCGAGCAGCTCGCGATCGATCGCGAGGAGCAGTTCGGCGAGGTCGAGGAGCGCCTGCTGCGCCGGCGCGAGTTCTTCGCGTCGGGCGCGACCGAGGGCTTCGACGAGGACGACGAGTACTGGGCCCGCACGCTTGCGGCCTGGGCCGACGATCAGGGCTTCCCGCAGCTCGACGAGGCGCGGGAGCTCGCCAGCGGCGTGCTCAAGGACGTCGCCAAGCGCATCGCAGGCGAGGACACGCGCAAGGTGCGCGAGCTCGTCCGCTCGGCCGCGGTCCGCGAAGACCGTCAGCTGTCGGCGCGCGAGCTCGACGCCGTCGCCGCGTGGGCCAAGGCCGCGCTCGACGCCGACGAGAAGGCCGTCACCGACGCCCGCGAGGGCAAGGGCACGGCCAAGTCCAACGGCAAGAAGGCCGTCGAGCGCCTGGCGCTCTACCTGGCCGGCGAAGCCGAGGCGCTCGACGCCAAGAAGGACGACGGCCTGATCGAGCGCGTGCTCGAGCAGAAGGGCGAGACGCAGAAGGAGCTCGACCGCGCGCGCGGTCTCGGAGGCGGCCTGCTGGCCGACGTCGTGCGTGCCGCCGTCGACCTCCCGGAGGAGGAGCGCGGCGAGCTGCGCGACCTCGCCAACGATCTCTGCCTCAAGACCGACGGCCGCATGTCCAAGGACGACGTGAAGGTGCTCGAGGCCTGGGCGCTCAAGGTGCGCGAGGCGTACCTGGACGCGCAGGCGCGCCGCAAGGACGCCGACGAGGCGACCGAGGAGCGCGTCGAGACCCTGCGCCAGGCGTTCGAGCTGTTCAAGGAGATCAAGCCCAAGGACGTCGTCGGCGACGAGCGGCTCTTCCGCGAGCTGCACGACCGCTTCGGCTCCGACTGGGGCTTCGGGGTGTACTTCGGTGGCGGCATGGGCGCCGAGGCGATCCGCGAGCTTCTGCGGCGTGAGGATCTCGACCACCTCGAGCTGGACCTGCGAGAGACGATCAAGACCTCCAAGGGCCAGCGCCAGCAGCGCGCGATCAAGCGCCTGAAGGTCGTGTCGGCGTTCCGCGAGTCCGACAACAAGCCGGACTGGATGGTGCTCGACGCGATCCCGGTGATCCCGCCGGAGCTGCGCCCGATGGTGCAGCTGGACGGCGGCCGCTTCGCGACCAGCGACCTCAACGACCTCTACCGGCGCGTGATCAACCGCAACAACCGCCTCAAGCGGCTGCTCGACCTGGGCGCGCCCGAGATCATCGTCAACAACGAGAAGCGCATGCTCCAGGAGGCCGTCGACGCGCTGTTCGACAACGGCCGCCGCGGTCGCGCGGTGACGGGCCCGGGCAACCGCCCGCTCAAGTCGCTGTCCGACATGCTCAAGGGCAAGCAGGGACGCTTCCGCCAGAACCTGCTCGGCAAGCGCGTCGACTACTCGGGCCGCTCCGTGATCGTGTCGGGCCCGACGCTCAAGCTGCACCAGTGCGGCCTGCCGAAGCTGATGGCTCTCGAGCTCTTCAAGCCGTTCATCATGAGCCGGCTGGTCGAGCGCAAGGCCGTGCAGAACATCAAGGCGGCCAAGAAGATGGTCGACTCCATGGTGCCCGAGGTCTGGGACGTACTCGAAGAGGTCATCGCGGAGCACCCGGTGCTGCTCAACCGCGCACCGACGCTCCATCGCCTGGGTATCCAGGCCTTCGAGCCGATCCTGGTCGAGGGCAAGGCAATCCAGGTCCACCCGCTCGTCTGCCACGCCTTCAACGCCGACTTCGACGGCGACCAGATGGCGGTGCACCTGCCGCTCTCGGTGGAGGCTCAGGCCGAGGCGCGCGTGCTGATGCTCTCGAGCAACAACATTCTCTCGCCGGCACACGGCAAGCCGCTGGCGACGCCCACCCAGGACCTGGTCATCGGCATCTACTACCTGACCTCGTCGATCGACGACGATCTCGCGTCGATCGTGCCGGGCAAGGACACGCCGCTGCGCCTCTTCGGCTCTGCCGACGACGTCTCGCTGGCCATCTCCGAGGGCAAGCTCGGGCTGCAGGACACCATCTGGTTCCGCCGCCCGGCGACGCTCGAGAAGGTCGTCACGACCGGTGGCCGCGTGATCTTCAACAACGCCGTCGAGGAGGCCCTCTTCGAGGCGATGGGCGACGAGTTCGACGCCGCCAATCACGAGTGGATCAACACGACGATGCGCAAGAGCGAGATCAGCGACTACGTCTCGCGGCTCGTCGACGTGTACGGAGCGAGCCAGGTCGCGCCGGTGCTGGACGCCGTCAAGGACCTCGGCTTCCTCTACGCCACGCAGGCCGGTGTCTCGATCTCGAAGAACGACATCGTCACGCCGGACGCCAAGGGCGGCATCCTCGAGCGCATCGAGAAGGAGGTCGCCGATGTCGGCGATCAGTACCAGTTCGGGCTCATCACCGACTCGGAGCGCCACGAGAAGGTCGTCGTCCTGTGGGGCCGCGCGACCGACGAGGTCGAGGTCGCGATGCGCGACAGCATGTGGAAGCTCAACCCGATCTACATGATGGCCCACTCGGGCGCACGCGGATCGTTCAAGCAGATCCGCCAGCTGGCCGGCATGCGCGGCCTGATGGCGAATCCGAAGGGCGAGATCATCGAGCGCCCGATCAAGGCCAACTTCATGGAAGGCCTCTCGGTGCTCGAGTACTTCATCTCGACGCACGGAGCGCGCAAGGGCCTGGCCGACACCGCGCTGCGCACCGCCGACTCCGGCTACCTCACCCGCCGGCTCGTCGACGTCTCGCAGGACGTGATCATCCGCGAGGACGACTGCGGCACGGATCAGTCGATCGAGGCCATGCTCTATCGCAACGGCCGCCCGAATCGCGCGCTCGTCGGGCGCGTGCTGGCCGAGGAGATCGAGCTCGGCGGCGAAAGGGTGCCCGCCAATACCCCGTTCAGCGGCGAGATCTACGCCCAGCTGCTCGAGGAGCATGACGAGAAGGCCGACCTGCGCCTGCGGGTGCGGTCGGTGCTCAAGTGCGAGGCCGAGGTCGGGGTCTGCCGGAGCTGTTACGGCTTCAGCCTCGCCACGGGCGAGATGAGCGAGATCGGCGACGCCGTCGGCATCATCGCGGCCCAGTCGATCGGCGAGCCGGGCACCCAGCTCACCATGCGCACGTTCCATGAGGGCGGCGTCGCCGGCTCCGACATCACGCACGGCCTGCCGCGCGTCGTCGAGCTGTTCGAGGCGCGCAACCCGAAGGGTGCCGCGGTGCTCGCGCAGGTCTCCGGCATCGTCTCGCGCGAGGACACCGAGCGCGGTGCGCGCATCACGGTCACGCCGGACGCGCCCGCCAACGGCGACGAGGAGGGCTCCGTCGAGGAGCTCTACCAGCTGCCGCGGCGGACGATCGTGCTGGTGCGCTCGGGCGACCGGGTGGAACGTGGCCAGCCGCTCATGGAGGGCCCGCTCAATCCGGCCGAGCTGCTGTTCCTGCGGCTCGACGACCCGACGGTCACGGAGCTCTACATCGTGAGCGAGGTCATGCGCGTGTACGAGTCCCAGGGCGTCGAGATCAACGACAAGCACATCGAGCTGATCGTGCGCCAGATGCTCAAGAAGGCCCGCGTCGACGACGCCGGCGACACCCGCTTCCTGCCCGGCCAGCTCGTCGATCGCGCACGCATCCTGCGCGAGAACCGGCGCGTCGAGGAGGAGAAGACCGGCGAGACGGCTCAGTGGGAGCCGGTCATCCTCGGTATCACCAAGGCGTCGCTGGCGACCGAGAGCTTCCTCTCGGCGGCCTCCTTCCAGGAGACCACGAAGGTGCTCACGGACGCGGCAATCGAGGGCAAGATCGACCGCCTCAACGGCCTCAAGGAGAACGTGATCATCGGCAAGCTGATCCCGGCCTCCACGGGGCTGCGCGCATACCGGCGCATCGAGATCACGCCCGGCGAGGGCGCCGAGCTCTACGATCGCGACCGGCTGCTGGCCGACGTCGCGGCGCAGATCACGGTGGACTCCGAGTCGGAGGCGCTGATCTTCGGGCCCGATGCCGACTTCGGCTTCGGCGACGGAGCGCCGCCCGAGGAGGAGTAGAACGCGGGGCCGCAAGGCCCCGAGCGAGGCACACGGAAGGGCCGCCCGCGAAGGCGGCCCTTCTGCGTTTTCCGGGCGCTATGCGACCCAGGACCCTGGGTAGGTCCAATCGCGTTACCGCTGATTCCTTGCGCAAGCTCCTGGAATCTGCAGGTCCCATGCGCATGGGACTCAGGAGGGCAGGCGTCGCCCTGGCGTGCGCGCGCCCTCGCGGATGCCGTCGCGACCGCCGGCATTTTTCTGCGATTTGCGGGCATATCTCATCGGATCTCAGAGCTCATCACCCTTCCGGCATGAGATGTTTCGGGGCAGGTTCGGACCGCTTGCGGACTGGGTCCCCATGCGGTACAAACGCCCTGTCGATGGTCTGAGGATCGTCTCCCGGGCGACCTCGGATGCAGTTCCGGGAACCGGAAGGAGCGTCACATGGACGCACACGGGCACGGCTGGTAGCTCAGCCGCTTTAGCACGGAGGCCGACGGCCGGTGCTTGCAC
>JALYLC010000582.1 GCA_030774435.1 Actinomycetota bacterium | reverse complement strand
AGGCAGACCGCCGTGACGACTGGCGGTGCGGACGG
The DNA here is from genome assembly GCA_030774435.1 of Actinomycetota bacterium. Classification (GTDB taxonomy): domain Bacteria; phylum Actinomycetota; class Thermoleophilia; order Gaiellales; family JALYLC01; genus JALYLC01. The sequence goes on along the minus strand of JALYLC010000582.1, from coordinate 3,934 downwards.
TGACAGGGGCGGGCGCGGTGGTCGACAGGAAGCTCATGGCAGGCCGAGCGCCTTCCGCGCCTGCTTCTCGCAGCTCTTCTCCGCGGCATTGGCCTGTTGCGCGCTCGGCTTCGACCCGGTGCCGCTGAGGTTCCCGTTGCCGGGGTAGCTCGGGAAGCCGTGCGAGTGCATGCACTCGGCGGCCTTCTGGGCGAGAGCGAGCTTCTCCCCTCCATAGGCGTTCTGACCGACGTCGAGTAGCCCCGTTCCCGCCTTTGCATGCCCCGGCACGGTGGAGAGGTACTCGAACGATCCCTCCTGCTTGAACACGACCTCGAGCACGGCCGAGGCACCCGGCCTCAGCGTCGAGCTCGTCCTCCCGACGCAGTCGTTCGGCGTCGTGGAACCGGTCGCATGAGCGCAGACCTTGAAATCGTGTGGGAGAGTTCCACGGTTGGTCACCTTGAAGGCAACGGTTCCGACCGCAACCCGATTCGTCGAGAGCGTGATCGCGTACTCCGACGTCTTCCCGAGCGTCACAATCACGTTCGTCACACCCGCCTTGGACGCTTCGGTCCTCGCAGCAGCGACAGACGTCTGCGCCAACGACGCCACCACCAGCCCTGCGAGCAACAACGTCAGCTGCCACGCACTTGCCGACCCGTTGGGCACGACCACGACTACCTCCTTGTATGAACGTCGATCGGTGTCTCAGACACCCGCAGACCGCGAAGCGCTCTTGCCTCTCGAACGTGGGCACTCACAACTTGCACGCGGCCGCCGCCAGCTTGAACGCGGGCGATCGCACGTCGATCGAGTCGGGGACCGCCAGCCACGCGACGCCGTTGCTTGTGATCTCGCTGTAGCCGGCCCGGTTCGACGGGGGAGCAAGCGTCGGATCGGGGAACCCTGAGATGCCATGCGCCCGCATGCACTGCGAGATGCGCAGCATCCGGGCGAGCGCCTGCTGCTGCCTGGCGTGGGTCGGCCGGCCGCCGCCCGGCAGCAGGTGCCTGCAGGACTGTTGAGCGGACACGAACAAGGGCGACTTCGGATCTATTCCCGGCGCGGAGCCGGAGACCTGGATTCCGCCACCAACCTGTTTCGGGTCGGGGAAGTTGGACACCCCGTGCGAGCGCATGCAGCGGGAGTACGCCAGCGACGCGGCGTACTTGCCCGTCGTGCTCGGGCCGGTGCTGCTCTTCCGTGTCGAGCTGGCGGTGGAGCTGAGCTGCGCAACCTGACCGGCCGGCGAGCCGCCGCATGCGGACACCAGCAGAGACAGACCCGCAAGGCCCGCAAACACCACGGCCAAGGACAGAGGGTGCCGCGGGCCACACGATGGGCAAGGTCCGTTCACGAACCCCTGGGCCTTGTGTAGGGCAGACCCGGCCGGATCAGCTTGGTGCATGTCGTAGCCGCGCTCTTGAACTTGGAGGAGTTCGTGTTGATGCTCGCCGGGATATGGAGCGTGACGTTGTTGTCCGGGAATGTCGGGTCGGGGAAGTCGGCGAAACCGTGCGAGCGCATACACGAGGCGGCCTTGAGGTAGTCAGCCCGATCGGCAGGGGTGATCGTGTACTTCTGAGGGCTCGGGAGCGGGATGTTGCAGGGGCCGTCCTCGAGCGCCCGGACCCGCGCCACGTTGAGCCCGAGCGGCCGCAGCTTGGACTTGTCGAAGAACCCGTGGCTGTTGGGGTCGGGCCAGCCCGGGATGCCGTGGGAGCGCATGCAGCGGGCGAAGGCGAACGCGGAAGCGATCGTTCCGTTCTGTGTCGTCGTCGTGCCGTTCTGTGTCGTCGTCGCGGCGGCGGTCGTGACGGCGCTCGTGGAGGAGGCGACGCTCGCAACCCCCGGCGAGCCCCCGCCGCCACAGCCGGCCGCGAGCAGTGAGAACGCGGCAACCGCGACGACCGAGGCGGGGATGAGTGGAGGGCGGCACCGCACGATGTTCGGTTCCTTTCAGTCGAGAGCAAGGAAAGCTCACCACCGGAACCTGAGCGAATCGCCGCTCTGTCTGAGAGGTCGCTGAGAGTTTGCTTAGAGACCGGCTATCGACCGTCGGCGTCGAAGCGGAGCGTCACGAGCGCCCCGCCGCCGTCCGCATTGGCAACGGTGACGCTGCCGCCGTGGTCGTCGACGGTCTGCTTGACGATCGCAAGCCCGAGCCCGGAGCCGGGCAGGGCACGAGCCGCGGCAGCCCGGTAGAAGCGGTCGAAGACGTGCGGCAGGTCGGCCTCGGCGATGCCGGGCCCGTGGTCGCGCACTGTCAGCGTCCCGTCGGCGAGCCGGATGTCGACGGTGCCGCCTAGCGGGGTCCATTTAATGGCGTTGTCGAGCACATTGTCGATCGCGCGCTCCAGCCGGGAGCGGGCGCCGACGAGCCGGTGGGGCTCCAGCCGGCTCTCGAAGCGGAGACCCGGCGCCCTGTGCTGCGCTCGCTCGACCGCCGACGCCGCGAGCTCGTCGAGCGCGAGCGGCTCGCGTGCGTCGACGGACCTCCCGTCGCGAGCGGCCTGGATGAGATCGCCGACCAGTGCCGAGAGCTCCTCGATGCCCCGGACGGCTGCGCCGAGCACGCGCTGGCGCCGGTCCGCGGGCAGGTCCGGCCGCGCCAGCAGCTCGATGTTCGCGCGGTGTGCCGTCAGCGGCGTCCTCAGCTCGTGCGAGGCGTCCGCGATCAGCTGCTGCTGAGCTTGTTGCGACTCGTCGAGGGTCGCGAGCATGGCGTTGAAGTCGGCTGCGAGGCTTGCCAGCTCGTCCCGGCCGCTCACCGGGATCCGCCGGTTGAGATCACGCGTCGCGCTCACCTCGCGCACGGCCCCGGCGAGCGCACGCACGGGGCGCAACACGGCATTCGCGGCCAGTCGTCCCAGCAGGCCCGCCGCGAGCGCCCCTCCGAGCGTCAGGGCGAGCAGCAGCCAGCGGACGCGGGCGATCGTCGCGTTCGCCTCGGTCAGCGGGCGCAGTGTCCGCACCAGCCCGGCCTTCGAAGAAGGCAGTCGCATGGTGTACATCCGCATCGCCGCGCCGCCGAAGCGAACGTTCCTGAAGTACGGGCGCGACACCCCGGTCGCCACCGCTTTGTCCTCGCCGAGGATCTGCTCCTCCGCGGCCTTCGGGGCGAGCGTTGCCGAGCTCGCCGCGGTCGTCGCCGCGGCGGCCGTCCTCACCGGCGCTCCGGTCGCCGAAAGACCTGCATTCGTCACGTCGCCGAGGCTCGGGACGACCTGGAAGAAGCCGGACGCGTCCTTGCTGAAAGCGAGGGTCGCGTTCGAGTGCCACTTCACCGCGACGCTCTCGGCCGACTGGATCAGCGAGAAGTCGATCTGGTCGCGCAGCTTCGAGCGCACGTCGACGTAGATCACCAACGAGGCGACCGCCAGTGCGACGAACACGGCGCCGCCCCCGGCGAGCGTCAAGCGCGTACGCAGGCTCACGGCTCTCGCAGCGCGTAGCCGACGCCGCGCACCGTATGGATCAGCCGCGGTTCCCCGCCGGCCTCCGTCTTTCGCCGCAGGTAGCTGATGTACACCTCGAGCGGATTCGACGTCGGCCCGAAGTCGTAGTTCCAGACTCGCTCCATGATCAGCTCGCGCGTCAGCACCTGACGCGGATTGCGCATGAACAACTCGAGCAGCGCGTACTCCGTGCGCGTCAACTCGAACATGCGCCCGCCACGTGAAGCCTCTCGCGTCTGCCGGTCGAGCGAGAGCCCCGCAAACCAGAGTGGTGCGTCCTCGCCGGCCGGACGCGTCCGCCGCAGCAGCGCGCGCACGCGGGCAAGCAGCTCGCCCAGTGGGAACGGCTTCACCAGGTAGTCGTCCGCGCCGAGGTCGAGGCCGCGGATCGTGTCCTCCTCCGAGTCGCGCGCCGTCAGGATCAGGATCGGCGTCCTGTTGCCAGCCGCACGGAGCCGCCGGCAGACCTCGAAGCCGTCCAGGTTCGGCATCAG
>JALYLC010000581.1 GCA_030774435.1 Actinomycetota bacterium | reverse complement strand
ACCACCGGCGTCGGGCCAGGCGACGCCGTCGCCATGAGCCTGCCGAACGGGCCGGAGATCGTGGCGGCGTTCCTCGGCGCCGTGGCCGCGGGCGCCGCGGCGGCGCCGCTCAACCAGGCGTATACGCGCGAGGAGTTCACCGCGTACCTCGAAGATCTCCAGCCGAGCGCGATGCTCTTCCTGCGCGGCGAGGAGAGTGCGGCGCGCGCGGCCTGCGCAGCGCTCGGCGTGCGGCAGCTCGAGCTCACCGGCGCCCGTACGGCCGAGCTCGGGCTCGGCAATGGCGCAGCCTCGACCGCAGCGCCCCGCGACCCCGAGGCGGTCGCACTGCTGCTGCACACCAGCGGCACGACGAGCAAGCCGAAGGGCGTGCCCATCCGGCAGCGCAACCTGGCCGCCTCGGCGCGCGCCGTCGCCGCCACCTACGGGCTGTCCCGCAGCGACGCGAGCCACTGTGCCATGCCGCTCTTCCACGTGCACGGCCTCGTCGCGTCGACGCTCGCGACGCTCGGCTCGGGCGGATGCGTGATCGCGCCGCGGCGGTTCTCGGCGAGCGCGTTCTGGGCCGAGTGCGCGGCGTATGGCGCGACGTGGTACTCGGCCGTGCCGACGATCCACCGCATCCTGCTCTCGCGCGCGGAGGACGGCGCCGGCGACGACGCCGGCCACGGACTGCGCTTCGCGCGCTCCTGCTCCTCCGCGCTGCCGGGCCCGCTGATGGAGTCGTTCGAGCGCCGCTTCGGCCTGCCGCTGGTCGAGGCCTACGGCATGACCGAGGCCGCGCACCAGATGGCCTCGAATCCGCTGCCGCCCGGCGAGCGCCGGGCCGGCTCGGTCGGACAGCCCACCGGAACGGAGATCGCGATCCTCGACGAGAGCTGGCGCACGCTGCCCGGCGGCGCCGTCGGCGAGGTCTGCGTGCGCGGCCCTGGAATCGTCGACAGCTATCGCGCCAACCCCGAGGCGACTGCCGCGAGCTTCCGCGACGGCTGGTTCCGCACGGGCGACTCGGGGTCGCTGTCGCCGGACGGCTATCTCTCGCTGTCCGGCCGCATCAAGGAGCTGATCAACCGCGGCGGGGAGAAGATCTCGCCGCACGAGGTCGAGGACGCGCTGCTCGCCCATCCCGACGTCATCGAGGCCGTGGCCTTCGCGCTGCCCGACGCCAAGTACGGCGAGGCGGTCGGCGCCGCCGTGGTGCTGCGATCGGCGCTCGGCGAGGACGACCTGCGCGCGCACTGCGGCGAGCGCCTCGCGGCCTTCAAGGTGCCGCTGCGGGTGCACGTGGTGGACGCGATTCCGAAGGGCCCCACGGGCAAGGTCCAGCGCCGCCTGCTGGCCGAGCAGCTGCCATGAAGGTCGCGATCCTCGGTGCCGGGGCCATCGGCTCCTACGTCGGCGCGGCGCTGGCGCGCGGCGGCGCCGACGTGTCGCTGATCGCGCGCGGCGCCCATCTCGCGGCGCTGCGCGAGCACGGCGTCACCGTGCTGAGTCCGCGCGGCGATTTCCGCGTGCACCCTCCGGCCACGGACGATCCGGCCGAGATCGGCCCCGTCGACATCGTGTTCCTCGGCCTCAAGGCCTACTCGTATCCCGATTGCGGGCCACTGCTGGCGCCGCTCCTGCACGAGACGACGGCCGTGGTGGCAGCGCAGAACGGCGTGCCGTGGTGGTACTTCCACCGGCACGGCGGCCCGTACGACGGCCGGCGCATCGAAGCCGTCGACCCTGGCGGCGCGACGAGCGCCGCAATCGCGCGCGAGCGCGCGATCGGGTGCGTCGTCTACTGCTCGACGGAGCTCGAGGCGCCGGGCGTGATCCGCCACGGCGAGGGCACGCGCTTCTCGCTGGGGGAGCCCGATCGCAGCGTCTCCGAGCGCTGCCTGCAGCTCTCCGAGGCGCTCGTCGCAGGCGGCCTCAAGGCTCCCGTGGAGCCCGACCTGCGCGACGAGATCTGGATCAAGCTGCTCGGCAACGCCGTCTTCAACCCGCTCAGCGTGCTCACGCGCGCGACGCTGGCCGCCATGTGCCGGTACGCGGGAACGCGCGCGCTCGCGCGCGAGGGAATGCTCGAGTGCCTCGCCATCGCCAACGCGCTCGGTGCGCGGCCTCAGATCGACATCGAGCGGCGGCTCGAGGGTGCCGAGCGCGTGGGCGAGCACCGCACCTCCACCCTGCAGGATCTCGAGGCCGGCAAGCGGCTCGAGCTCGATGCGCTGGTCGTCGCGGTCGTCGAGCTCGCCGACCTCACGGATGTGCCGGCACCGACGCTGCGAGGGCTCGCTGCCGCCAGCACGCTGCTTGCCGTTAGCCTGGGTCTGTCGTGAGCAGCCAGACCAGCGAACCGCCCCTCGCGGCCGGCCGAACGGCAGTCGTGGCGCGCATGGCCGAGCTCGCGATCGCGGTGCGCGCGTCCCGGCGCGAGCTGAGCATCGCCGGCGTCGTCGTGACCTGGATCGCCGCCGGCGTGTGCCTCGACTCGCACGCGTCGATCTGGCCGCAGCGCGCGCTCGGCGTCGTCACCTGGGTCGTCCTGCTGCTGATCGTGCGCGGCGAGCGGCGGGACGTGCGCGCGCAGGTCGCGATCGTGATCCTCGTGGCGACGGCGACCGAATACACGGCATCGGGACTGCTCGGCGTCTACACCTACCGCCTGCACAACATCCCGTGGTTCGTGCCGCCGGGACACGGGCTGCTCTACCTGACGGCGCTCGCGCTCGGGCGCTCGCAGCTGTTCGCCGTTCTGCGGCGCCCCGTGATCGGGGCCACGATCGCCGTCGGCGGCGCCTGGGCGGTCTGGGGCCTCGCCTTCGCCCCGCGCAACGATGCATTCGGGGCCATCGTCTACCTCTGCCTGCTGCGGTTCCTGCTGGTCGGGCGGGCGCCGCTCGTGTACGCGGGCGCGTTCCTGATCTGCAGCTACCTCGAGCTGATGGGGACGTCGGTCGGCACGTGGGCCTGGGCGCCGCACGACGCCAGCGGCCTGCTCGGCGTCGGCAACCCGCCCAGCGGCATCCCGGGCGCGTACTGCTTCTTCGACGCCGCCGCGCTCGCGGGCTTCGTCGGACTGCTGTCGCTCGTCGATCGCGCCGGCGCGCGGCTGCGTGCGGCCCCGCTGCGGGCTCGCATGGCCCTTCGTTAGCCTCCCGGCATGCTCCAGCCGCTGATCGCGCAGTTCTCGAGTCGCGGCATGCCCGCGCGCGAGACGGAAGGGGCGCTCGGGGAGCTCGCCTCCAGGCTGCACCTCTGGGACGAGCACATGACCACGACGGTGCACCCGGACGGCGGCGTTTCCGGCCAGATCAACGTCACGGAGCGCACGGTCCGCTTCGGGGATGGAGCGCCCGAGCAGGCGCTGCCGGCGCACCTCCCGCAGATGCTGGCTGCCAGTCGCGAGGCGGCGGCCGCAGGCACGCCCGTCGTGGTCATGAGCGAGTGCACGCTCGTCCCGCCGGTTCTGGCCGCCGTGCGCGAGCGCCATCCCGACGTCGCGCTGATCTGGATCGACGCCCACGGCGACCTCAACACGCCCGCGACGACACCCAGCGGGTTCATCGGCGGCATGCCGTTCGCGCAGCTGCTGGGCTGGTGCTTCGACGACTGGCGCCGCCTGGGCGGGCTCGAGCCGCCACTGCCAGAGGAGCGGGCGGTGCTCGTCGGCGGGCGCGACCTCGATCCCGGCGAGCGCGAGAACGTCGATCGCTCGCAACTCCAAGAGTCCGACGACGCACTCGGAGCCCTGGCCGCGCTCCCATCCGATGCGCCGCTCTACGTGCACGTCGACACCGACGTGCTCGACCCGAGCCTGACGCCGGACGCCGGCTTCCCGGCGCCGGGAGGCTGGAGCGTCGAGCGCATGCGCTCGGAGGTCGCGGCGCTCGGCGCCAGCGGCCGCGTCGTGGCGCTCTCGATCTGCCCGAGTGCCCCTCCTGCGCTCGACGCGGAAGCACTCGCTCCGCTGGTGGAGGCGCTGCGCTGATCTACGCCAAGCGCGCCGAGCGGCGGCGCGCGAAGACCGCGTAGGCAACTGCGGCGAGCAGCGCCGCGAGCGTCACGTAGAGCCCGACCTTCACGCTGCGCGGCGCGAAGCGCCATTCGACGGTGTGGCGCCCGGCCGGGAGGTCGACTGCGCGGAAGAGCCCGTCCTGGTCGCGAACGGGTGCCGAATGGCCATCGACCGTCACCGACCAGCCGGGGTAGGGCGGATCGGCCAGCACGAGACGGCCGGCCGGGCCCGGCGGAGTGGAGATCACGACGCGGTCGGGGTCGCGCACGAGGATGCGCGCCGGATCGGTGCGCCCGGGGCGGTTGACGCGCGCCAGCGGCAGCGCCTTGTCGTCGCGCACGACGGTGGCCTGCGGCGTGCGCAAGACGACCGTCATGCCGGCGGGCTCGAGTCCGGGAGAGGCGACGTAGTAGCGCACGCCGAGCCGGCGCAGCAGGCGGGTGGGCGCGCGCTCGACCCAGGTGAAGTGCCGGTCGGACGGCTGGCGCCCGTTCGAGGAGGCGACGGCGTTGTGATACGTCGCGAGCTGCAGCGGGTCGTAGCCGGCGACGTCCTCGAGGCCGAAGCGCGTGCCCGACATGCCGAGCAGCAGGTCGGCGTGATCGCTTCCCCGCACGAATCGGAGTTGCTTGCGGCGCGTGAAATCGTCCACGAGCCACGCGAAGCGCGACGGGCCCTCCGCGGTGCGCTGCTGCAGCAGGAAACGCGCGGTCGCCGGGGCCTGCGGGAAGGTGACCGACGCCGGGGACCAGTTCGCCGCCGGCTGATGCGGGTTCTGCTGCGAGTAGTCGTGGCGCGCGAGGTCGGCCGCGAGCACCGCCGGCACGAGCGCGCAGGCCAGCACCGCGGGTATGCGCGGCGAGCGCAGCAGCACCAGCACGGCCAGCGCCGCCAGCGCGGGAATCACGTACGTCCCGTGCACCAGCACGCCGGGATCGATGACGAGGGCGATCGCGAGCGCGAACGCCCCGACGAGCCAGGGCGCGGGGCGCGCTCCGGGCTTGCCGAGCGCGAGCCCGGCCAGCGCCGCGAGCGCGAGAGCGAACAGCGGCAGCGCGCGCACGGATTGGTGCTCCGTGATCGTGCGCAGCGGGTCGATCGGGTCGCCGATCACGCCCGCGAGGCCCGCTGCCCAGGCGATCGCGAGCACGGCGAGGGCGAGCGGCAGGCGCGCCGCCTGCCAATGGCGCACGAGGGCGACGAGCGCGAGCGCGGGCGTGAGGGCGCCGGCGTAGAGCGGGGCCAGCTCCGCCGTGTGGGGCCCGAACCAGCCGAATAGCACGCGGGTATCCGACCAAGCAAGCTGGCCGTAGCCGGCCGGGTCGATCACCCCGCTGGCGGCGGTCGAGCGACTCACGAGCTCCAGCCGCGGGAGCAACGCCACCGCGGCGAGAGCGAGCGCTGCGACACTGGCACCGGCGAAGATCGCGAG
>JALYLC010000580.1 GCA_030774435.1 Actinomycetota bacterium | reverse complement strand
GCCGAGCCCGTACGCACGGTTGAGTGCGTCGCTGCGCACCTTCAGTCCCTGCTGCCAGCCCGGGCTCGCCACGCTCAGCGTGCGGAGCGCGGGGTTACCCAATCCGTACGCGCGATTGAGTCCCTCGCTGCGCACCCTCAGCCCCTGCTGCCAGGACGGGCTCGCGACGCTCAGCGTGCGGATGGTGTTGCCACCCAGCCCATACTTGAGATTGAGTCCCTCGCTGCGCGCCCTCAGCCCCTGCTGCCAGTCCGGGCTCGTCAGGCTCAGCGTGCGGAGGGCGGGATTTCCCAGCCCGTACGCGCGATTGAGTGCCTCGCTACGCGCATTGAGCGCCTTCCGCCACCCGGGCTGACCGGTGCCCGCGGCGGCCATGCCGAGCGGAATCACCAGGACAGCCAGGATGATGCCCGTACCGATACCGAAGCGCGTGCCCATCGTGCGTGTGGTGTTACTCACCTCTCTCGCCCCCTCACGTGTGCACTCTCGTGCCCGTATTGCAGGCGAACTGTCACGCGCTCCGGTCACCGTGTCGTTCTCGCGCTTGACAGATGGTGTGTAACCGCCGTGACACAACCAACGCGCGGCTCGGCAGGATTACCGTCGTCCCCGGGCGAGTGACACGATGTCGAGCAGTACGGTCCGGCCGCGGCCGAGCGCGATCGTCCCGCGCTGCTGCTCTTCGCGCAGCACGCGATTGACAGTCGCGCGCGACGTTCCGGCAAGACTTGCGATGTCCTCCTGGGTGAGCGGTACCGTCACCGGCGGTGCCGGATCATCGCCCCCGTAGGTCGTGGCGAGCTCCAGCAGCCGCAGGCGCACGCGGGCCTCGGCGTCGACGTAATAGGCCTCGAGCACGCGCTGCGACAGCCGCCGCACCTGGTCGGCGAGCAACGCAACGAGGACACTGTCGATGGCCGCGTGATCGCGCCGGAGGCGCGCGAAGTCCGTGCTGTAGACCGCTCGCGTAGCGGCGATCTCGAGTGCCGTGATGGTCGTGGAGCGCGCCCGAGGTCCACCGACGAGCGCAAGCTCGCCGAACGCCTCGCCCTCGCCGACGATCGAAAGCAGCGCGGTATCGCCCAGCCTCGTGCGCAGGTGGGCCGCGAACCGGCCACGCGTGACGAGATGGAACGAGTCGGCCGGGTCGCCCTCGTGAAACACGACCTCTCCGCGGGAGAACGTGCGGCGCCTGGCGATCGAGAGCACGGTGCCCAGCTCTTCGGGCGGCACATCCGCGAAGAGGTCCCAGGGCACGCCTGCGAGCATACGCCAGGCCTTGCATCTTCACCGGTTCGCAACCCCAGGCCACGGACAACGGCGTAGCGTGCTGCTGCCCCGCGGCTCAGCGCGGCGGAAGCTAGAAGGTGCGCGGCTTCGATGTCGTCGTCCGACCCGCCCGACTTCATCTCGCGATCAGATCTCCTCGAGCGCGCGTATCGCTTCGCCCTCGCCGCGCACGAAGGCGAGCGAAGTCGCGGTGAGACACGGATCGATCATCCGACGGCGGTCGCGAGGTTGCTGGTTCGCCGCGAGGCCGACGACGAGATGATCGCGGCCGCTCTGCTGCACGATGTTCTCGAGGACACCACCGTCACCCGAGAGGAACTGGAGGGGGAGTTCGGCATCGCGGTCGCCGAGCTCGTCGCCGAGCTGACGGAAGACGAGTCGATCGACGCCTACGCGGATCGCAAGGCGCACCTGCGCCAACAAGTCGCCGATGCCGGCGAGCAGGCTGCGACCATCTTCCTCGCCGACAAGCTCGCGAGGCTGCTCGCGCTCGGAGCGACCGAACAAGGGGTCGCTCCCGCGAAGCTCGACCACTATCGCGAGACCGTCGCCCTGCTCTCCCGCACGTACCCGGATCTGCCGTTCATCGCCGAGGTACGACACGCATTGCGCAACGCCAGGCAAGCCTGACGCTCCCCTACGGGGCCGGGGCGAGCGGGCTTGCGCCCGCCCGCCCCGGGGCCTTCGGTCGTCAGTCTCCTTCGGGGTCCCGCTGTGCCGCAAAGAGCTCGTGGCGAGGCGCGGGCATCGCGCTGTCGGCCCCCTTCACGCTCTCCCAGATGGACTTGTTGAGCAGCTCCTCGGGAGCGCGGTCCTCCTTGCTGAAGTTCCAGCTGGCCGCCAGGGCCGCCATCGGCGCGCTCGCCGTGTTCATCGTGTCGAGCGGCTGCTTCGGCACGATCGCCGTGTAGGGCGCGGAGTTCGGGTGGTCGGTGAAGCTCCCCAGCATCGGCGTAGCAGCCGCGTCGAATTGCGTGAGCGGGTGCAGGCCGAGAATCAACTCGATCGTGCGCAGCACGGAGACGCTGCTGTAGAACGTCGAGTCGACCTTGCCGGTCTGGGTGTACGGGCTGATCACGTGGGCCACCGTGCGGTGAGCATCGACGTGGTCCGGGCCGTCCTGGGCGTCATCCTCGATCTGGAAGATGGCCGTGGAGGACCAGTAGGACGAGTGCGAAACGGCGTCCACCAGCTGACCCATGGCGTAGTCGCTGTCGGCGACCATCGCCTGCGGCGTGGGACAGGCCGGGTTGGTGCCACAGGTGTGGTCGCGCGGGAACTTGATGAACTCGAGCGTCGGCAGGTTGCCGGAAGCCACGTAGCCGTCGAACTCCTTCTTCCACTCGGCGAACCGCGTCTGGTCGGAGATCCCCATGTTGAAGCCCGCGTAGGCAGGGTCGGTGTTGGCTGCCAGGGTCGGAGCGTTGTACACGGAGACAGGTGGCACGTCAGTCGCCCACCAGCCGTAGTTGCGATAGCTGATGCCGGCCTCGTCGAGAGAATCCCACAGGTAGGCGTGCCACGGATCGCGTCCCGGCGCGGCGGCTCGGGTGCCACCCTCGCCTGCGTAGAACGCACCCCGGCCGCCGTAGTTGGTCGGGAACGTCTTCTGAGTGAAGCTGTTGGCATTCGCCGCGGCCGTCCACTCCCAGCCGTCGTCGGAGACCTCGCCCACGGCGTAGGTGTTGTCGAGCGTCGTGAATGCGCCGGCGAGTGCGTGGTGGTTCGGAGTGACGTCCGGGCCGAACAACGTGATCGACGGATCCCCGTTGCCCTTGCCGAGATCGCCCAGCACCTGGTCGTAGGTGCGGTTCTCGTTGACCATCACGATCACGTGCTTGATCGGCGAGGGATCGCCGGGCCGCACGGGCACCACGTGCTGATGGACGCCGAGTGTGCGCACCGCGCCGCCACGGTCGAAGCCGTCGTTGTGCCGCGCCTGATCGGTGTAGCCGCGGAGGTCCTGCCCTTGCGGAGTGTCGATCACGGAGAGCGATCCGTGGATCATGGTTCCGACGTACTGATCCGGGCCCGACTCGGGATCCTTCGTCGGATTCGGACCGGCGGGGTTCGGCCCCGCCCCGAGGCCCTTGGCGCTGAGCACGAGGAGGTGCTTGCCATCGGACGACACGTGCACTCCCGTCGGATACCAGCCGGTCGGGATGAGTCCCTTGACGCGCCCCTTGTGTGACGCGAGGTCGAGAACGGCGAGGTCGTTGTCGCCCGCGTTGGCGACATACAGCCGCGAGCCGTCCGGAGACACGGAGAGCGCCTCGGGGTTCGTGCCGACCGGCGCGTTGCGATAGGGCGCGAGCGAGATCGTGCGAACGACGTGGTTCGTCTTGGTGACGATGTCGGAGACGTCGTCGCTGTCGGTGTTGGCAACGTAGAGGTGATCGCCCTTCGGGCTCAGCACGAGCGCACTCGGATGCGTGCCGACGGCGATCTTCGAGGTGAGCTTGGCCGATGCCACATCGACGACGTCGACGGTCTTCTGGCCCCAGTCACTGACGTACGCCGACTTTCCATCTGCGGAGAGCACGACGGTGTACGGGAACTCGCAGTTCTTGCCCTGCGAGACGTCGCCCCAGTCCCCGATCACGCATTGCTCGCTCGACAGGACGACTCGGGTCTCCTTGCTCGTGGCAAGGTCGAAGATGGACAGCGTGTTGTCGAAGTCATCGGCCACGAACAGCTTGGCGCCATCGGCCGAGACCGCCAGACCTGCCGGGAACGGCCGCAGCTTGTTGCCCTGACCGTCGTCGACTGCGAGCGCGAGCGGTGCCGTCTCCTTGAGCGTGCCGTCGGCCGCGACGTCAAAGGTATGGACGACGCTCTGGTCGCCGCCCGCCGCGAAGGCCCGCTTGCCGTCAGGGCTGTAGGCGACACCGACGAAGAGCGCCTGCGGCGCCGGGTAGTGCAGGGTCTGGATCACGGCGCCGCTGCCCGTGTCCACGACCTGGAGCGACTGATCTCCAACGCCGTCGTTCGAGACCAGCAGATGCTTGCCGTCAGGGCTCATTGCCGAGCCGTAAGGGCGCTCGCCGACTGCAACCTGCTTGCCGGCCGGGGTCACCTTCCAGCCGTACGACGTGTACGCCGTCCCGTCGCCTTGCGGACCCGCGTGCTCGCTCGTCGCGAGCGCCGCGATCGCGACTGCCGTACCGAGCAGCGCCAGCACCAGCGCGCCTGCTCCGAGCACGACTCGCCGCCCTCCACGGTGCCATAGAAACGTCATCCTGGGCCTCCTCAGTGGCGATTCCGCTGCACCCTCTGCGTGCAGCGCCGCCAGCACCGTGCCTCCGGCCGGCCCCCAATTGGGTTACAGCCCGGACAAAGGCCGGTGAACGTCCTGTGTGCCGCTCGTGCGACAGGGCCGCGTGGGCCTCAAGTGCTGCGAGTGATCCCGCCCCAGACTTCGGGGGCGACGTCCTCGAGCGTCTCGGAGAACGTCCAGTGGTGACCCGAGGGGTCCTCGGCCGTGTACTGCCGCTCACCGTATTCGAAGTCGGTCGGCTCCATGAGAATGCGCGCGCCGTGCTTCCGGGCATGCTCGCAATGGGCGTTCGCATCTTCCACGCGCACCAATACCGAGTGCGTCGACTCGCCCGGGCGCGGCGGCCGGCGGTCGTGGCGCACGTCGCCGATGATGACCGCACCGTCGCCGACACTGAGCTGCGAACGGTGGTCCTCCCCGATCTGCACGCGCTCGGCGAACCCGAACGCCTCGGTCAGCCACTCGACTGCCGCCCGTACGTCGGGGTAGATGAGAACGGGGACGACCGTGCTCGACGGGATGGAGCGGTTCGGCTTCACGCTTCCGTCAGGCTACAACTGCTTTTCCACCCGCGCCGCGGCACAACACGCGCGTCAGGGCGCCAGGACGAGTGGCACGGTGTCGCCGGCGGTGGGTAGCCCTCGCTCGTCGACGCAGATGGCGCGCCGACCTCGAGCGTGCCGATCTGGCTCGCCCGGATGGAGTAGGCCACGCGGAATCGGTACGGCCCTGGCCGCAGGCTTCCGGCCGTCGTGGCAAGCTCCTCATCGACGTGCCTGGCCGCGCGGAACCGCGCGCAGCGAATACATCAGCGGCAGCGACGGCATGCACTCCGGCAGCCTGAACGATCCCCGCTGGCCGACCAGGAACGGCCAGCGCGCGAACAGCGTGTAGTCGTGCTCGTGCAGGAACTCGAGCTCGAAGCCGGCGGCGATGATCGCGCTCACCACGGCGCCGAGGCCATGGTTCCATTCATATGCGCGGTTGTGCACGGTCTTCGCACCGGCGCTGGCGTAGGTGCCGGTGGTCGGGAACACGATCGGCTCGTCGTGGAAGTACGGGTATTCGATCGTGAGGTCGTCGTCGCCGAAGACGTGCGAGAACGGGTGGAACTCGGCCAGGTAGAGGCAGCCGCCAGGCGCGACCAGCGAGGCCATCACCCGCGCCCAGCGCTCGACGTCGGGCAGCCAGTTGAGCGCGCCGAGACCGGTGTAGACGATCTCGAAGCGACGGTCGCCGAGTGCCTCGGCCGCGTCGTAGACGTTCGCCTCGACGAACTCGGCCTCCAGCCCGCAGCGCGCCGCGAGCTCGCGGGCGGCCTCGATCGCGGGGCCGGAGAAGTCGAGCCCTGTCACGCGCGCGCCGAGGCGCGCCCACGAGAGCGTGTCCTCGCCGAAGTGGCACTGCGGATGCACGAGGGTGCGCCCCTCCACGTCCGGCAGCTCCGCCAGCTCGAATGGCCGCAGGGAGGAGCGGCCGGCGACGAACGCCTCGACGTCGTACAGTTCGCTCGCGACGTGGATCGGCACGCGCTCGTCCCACAGCTCCCGATTGACCTCGAACCAGTCCTCGGCCATAGGCGGCGAGTGTAGGCTCTCTCGATGCCGGGCCGGTATCGAGACAGGCATCCGTGGCCGTTCTACGCCCTGCGCATCACGACCCCGCGACTCGAGTTGCTGGTCCCGGACGACGAGGATCTGGTCGAGCTCTTCGAGGCGGCTCGAGCGGGCATCCACCCCGCGGACGAGATGCCGTTCGGGATTCCGTGGACCGACGGCATCGAGGAGCCCGGCGCGCTCGAGCGCTTCGTCTCCTTCTACTGGACGATGAGGGGCGCGCTCACCCCGCAGGCCTGGTCGCTGCCCTTCGCGGTCGTCAGCGAGGGCCGCATCATCGGGACGCAGGAAGTCAAGGCCGAGGACTTCGCCGGCAGTCGCAGCGTGTCCACCGGCTCGTGGCTGACGGTGTCCGCGCAGGGACGCGGGCTCGGCGTCGAGATGCGTGCGGCCGTTCTGCATCTGGCCTTTGCCGGCCTGGGCGCGCTCGAGGCGCAGACTTCGGCCTGGCACGACAACCCCGCCTCCCAGCGCGTCTCGCTGCGGCTGGGCTACGAGCACGAGGGCCAGCAACTGCTCGCTCGGCGCGGCGAGCCCACTGCGCACCTGCGCTTCCGCCTCACCCGGGACGCGTGGCAGCGCAACCACTTCGACGGGATCGCGTTGCGCGCTCTCGAGCCGTGCCTGACCCTGCTCGGCGCTGCATGAACTTGCAGCGGCGTTGTATAATCATGCAATCATGGCGACCCCGACGACACAACCGCTGCGGCATGGCGCGGGCGTGCACTCCCTGAGCGCGGGTATCGCGGGGGCCTCCGGCTACTCCGGGCGCGAGCTTGCGCGCCTGATCGCCGGCCACCCCCGGCTCTCTCTGCGCACGGCCCAGGCGCGCTCCGAGGGCTTCGACGTGCTCTCGGCCGACGAGCTCGCGCGCTGCGACGTCGCGTTCCTATGCCTGCCCCACGGCGCCGGCCGGCCGTTCGGAACGGCGCTGGCCGGCACGGGCACGCCCGTCGTCGACCTCGGCTCCGATTTCCGGCTCGACATCGACTGGGCCTACGGCCTCAGCGAGCTGTTCCGGCAGGACGTGCTCGACTCGCGGCAGATCGCGAATCCCGGCTGCTATGCGACCGCAGCGACGCTGGCGCTGGCACCGCTCGCCGAGGCCGGACTGCTCGACGCGCCGGTCGCGATCGACGGCAAGTCGGGCGTCTCGGGCGCCGGCCGCGAGCCCACGGAACGCACGCACGTGAGCGAGGTCGAGGGCGGCGTCCAGCCGTACCAGCCGACGGGCCACCGCCACATCGCCGAGATCGAGCGTTCGCTCGCCCGCCTCTCCGGCGAGACCGTTCCGGTCACCTTCACGCCGCACCTGGCTCCCCACTCCCGCGGGCTCGAGGTGACGTGTTACGCGAGGCTGCGCCGGCCTCTCCCGCAGGCCGAGGCAGAGGAGCTCTACCACGTGCGCTACGACCCGGAGCCGTTCGTCTCCCTCGAGCAGCGCGTACATCCGGGCCGGTTGCACGGAGCCAACAGCTGCCACATCGGGATCTGGATCGACGAGCGCACGCAGACGGCGATCTGCGCCGCGGCCATCGACAACCTCGTCAAGGGCGCGGCGGGGCAGGCCATCCAGAACGCCAACCTCGTGCTCGGCCTCGACGAGGGAGCCGGGCTGACGGCGCTCGGGCTCGGCGTATGAGCTCCGACGAGCGGATTGGCGTGTGCTTTCCGCGCGGCTTCCGCGCCGCGGGCGTGACGTGCGGCATCAAGGACTCGGGCGCCCCGGACCTCGCACTCCTGGCCTGCGACGGCGACGCGGTGGCCGCGGGTGCGTTCACCCGCAGCCGCCTGGCCGCGGCACCCGTGCTGGTGTCGCGCGAGCATCTGGCCGACGGCCGGGCGCGCGCCGTGGTGGTGAACTCCGGCAACGCCAACGCCTGCACCGGAGCCCAGGGCCTCGACGACGCCCGCGCGATGGCGAGCGCGACCGCCCGGGCTCTCGGCATCGGGCCCGCCGAGGTCGTCGTCTGCTCCACGGGCGTGATCGGCAAGCCGCTGCCGATGGGCGCGGTCGCCGAGGGCATCGCCCGCGCGGCCGGAGAGCTCTCCGAGCACGGCGGCGCGGCCGCCGCCGACGCGATCCGCACGACCGATGCGTGGGCCAAGACGAGCACCGCCACGATCGCGCTGAGCGGCGGCGATGTGCGGATCGGCGTGATGGGAAAGGGTGCGGGCATGATCCGGCCCAACGTGGCGACCACGATCGTGACGGCGACGACCGACGCGGCCGTGGATCCGAACGTGCTCGCAGACCTGCTGCGCGGAGCTGCGGATGCCTCGCTCAACCTCGTCTCCGTCGACGGCTCCGAGTCTCCCAACGACACGCTCGTCGTACTGGCGAGCGGCGCCAGCGGCGTCGCTGCCAGCGGTGCCGACGTCGGCGCGCTCGGCCGCGGCCTGACGGCCGCCCTGCTCGACGTCGCTCGCCAGATGGTCGCCGACGGCGAGGGCGCCTCGCGCTTCGCGCACTACACCATCACCGGTGCCGCCGACGACGGCGAGGCGCGGACGGCCGTGCGCGCGATTGGCGAGGACATCCTCGTGCGCTGCGCGCTGCACGGCTCCGACCCCAACTGGGGGCGCATGCTCGCGCGCGCAGGCACGTGCGGCGTCGCCCTCGACCCGGCGCGGATCGCCATCTGGGTCGGCCCGGCTCAGCTCGTGGCAGGCGGCGTCGAGGTGAGTGGCGCGCGCAGCGAGGCGCAGGCGGCGCTGAACGAGCGCGAGGTCGAGATCCGGATCGATCTGGGCGCAGGCGACGGGCGCGGCGAGTTGTACGCGTCCTCGCTCTCGCCGGAGTACGTGTCGTTCAACGCGGAGTACACGACATGAGCCGCCTCGTCGTAGTCAAGCTCGGCGGGAATGCGGCGCTCGAGTCCGTTCCCGAGGTCGCGCGGATGGCGCGCGCGGCGCGCGTCTGCGTCGTGCACGGCGGCGGGGCGCGAATCAGCGCTCTGGCCCGAGCGCGCGGTATCGAGCCGCGCTTCGTCGCGGGCCGCCGCTACACCGATCTCGAGATGCTCGCGTGCGTGCGCGCAGGCCTGGCGGCCGTCACGGATGACCTGTGCGCGGCACTCGAGGACGCCGGGCTGGCGCCGCTCGCGTTCGTCGATGGCGTCCTCGACGCGAATCGCGTGCCTGGGCTGGGACTCGTCGGCGAGCCGCGCGGCGTGCGCATCGGCGAGATCCGGGTCGCGCTCGGCGAGGGGCTCCTGCCCGTCATCGGTCCGCTCGGCAGGGACGACACCGGGACGGTTGTCAACATCAACGCCGACGACTCCGCAGCCGCCATCGCCTCGGCGCTCAAGGCCGACGAGCTCGTCTTCCTGTCCGACGTGCCAGGTGTGCTCGACGAGCAGGGCGCCGTGCTCCCGCAGGTCTCGGCCTCGCGCCCGCCGGCCAGCGCGAGCGGCGGCATGCTGCCCAAGCTCGAGGCCTGCACGGCGGCGCTGCTCGGCGGTGTCGCCCGGGTCAGGATCGGCGTCGCGGGTACGGTGGTCACGCCGTGAGCCTGCACGATCGCGCCGAGGCCGCACTCCTCCCGACCTATCCCGAGCGCCCGCTCGCGCTCGTGCGCGGCGTCGGTAGCACCGTCTGGGACGAGGATGGAACGGCCTACCTCGACCTCGTGGCGGGGCTCGCGGTCTGCTCCCTCGGACACGGCCACCCGGCGGCCGCGCAGGCGCTCGCCGCGCAGGCCGCCGTGCTGGGGCACGTCTCGAATCTCTTCTACAGCGAGCCGTCGGTGACGCTCGCCGAGCGCCTCTGCGCGCTCTCCGGCCACGACCGCGCGTTCTTCTGCAACTCGGGCGCCGAGGCGGTCGAGGCCGCGATCAAGCTCGCGCGCAGGACCGGGCGCGCACGCGGCGGGCCGGCCAAGCACCGCGTCGTGTGCGTCGAGGGCGCCTTCCACGGCCGCACGCTCGCAACTCTGGCCGCAGGCTGGTCCGCCGCCAAGCGCGAGCCGTTCGAGCCGGTGCCCGCCGGCTTCGAGCACGTGCCGCGC
>JALYLC010000579.1 GCA_030774435.1 Actinomycetota bacterium | reverse complement strand
CCCGCGCCCGGCCCCGAGGCGGCCGTCGAGCCCGAGCTCGACCGGATCGCAGAGCTCGAGCGCGAACGCGACTCGTATCTCGATCACCTGCGACGGCTGGCGGCCGACTTCGACAACTACAAGAAGCGGCAAGCGCGACTCGCCGAGCAGCAGACGGCGCAGGCCGGCGCGCGCATCCTGCGCGCGCTCCTGCCCGTGCTCGACGACCTCGAGCGCTCGCTCGACGAGCTCGCCAAGGCGGGCGTCGAGGAGTCGCTGCGTCGCGGCGTGGCGCTGACCGCAAGCGCCCTGCGCGACGTGCTCACCCACGAGGGCCTGGCCGAGATCGCGCCGGAGGGCGCGGTCTTCGACCCGCGCGAGCACGAGGCGCTGGTTGCGCAGCCGACGGCAGACGTCGCCGAGGGCACGGTGCTCGCCGTGGTCCAGGCGGGCTGGCGGCTGGGCGAGCACGTCCTGCGGCCCGCGCGGGTCGTGGTCGCGACGGCCGCGGAGGGAGGCGAGCGGTGAGCTTCGCGCCGGCCCGCCTCGATCTCACCGCGCGTGCGCTCACGGGCGCGTTCTTCTGTGCCCTGTCGCTGGCCGTGCTGCTGGCCCTCACGGGCCCGCGTGCGTTGTTCGGGCTGGCCGCGGCGATGGCAGGCATCGCTGCAGGCTGTGCCCTGCTCGCCCCGCGCGCGTACGTGATCGAGGATGGCGGCCTGACGGTGCGTCGCGCGCTCGGCGCCGTGCGCGTCGAGGGGCCGCTGCGCGTCGAGGCCGTCGAGCCGCGTCAGCTCCTCGGCGCGCGCCTGCTCGGCTCGGGTGGCCTCTTCGGCTACCTGGGCATGTATCGCCCCGAAGGCGGGCGCTACGCCGCGGCGCTGACCGCGCGCGATCGCGCCGTGCTCGTATTGGGCCGCGAAGGCGGCGCCCTCGTGAGTCCAGAGGACCGCGAGGCACTTTTGGCTTTGGTGAATCCTGATGTCTGACCACTACACAACACTCGGCGTCCCTCGCAACGCGAGCGCGGACGAGATCAAGAAGGCGTATCGCAAGCTCGTCCGCGAGACGCACCCCGACAAGCACCCGGACGATCCGGCTGCCGAGGAGCGCTTCAAGCAGATCGCGCAGGCCAACGAGGTCCTGTCCGATCCCGAGAAGCGCAAGCAGTACGACATGCTCGGCGAGGCCGGCATGCGCGGTGCTGCGCCGGGCGGCGGGTTCGACCCGCGCATGTTCAACCAGGACGGCATCGACATCTCCGACCTGCTGGGCGGCATCTTCGGCCGCGGCAGGGGCGGCCCGCGCGGGCCGCAGCCGCAGCGTGGGCATGACCTCGAGGCCAACGTGACGATCGCGTTCCGCGACAGCCTGAGCGGCGCGCGCGTCTCGATCGCGGTCGAGGCTCTGGCGCCCTGCACCGTCTGCCACGGCTCCGGCGCGGCGCCCGGGACGGGCCCGAGCACGTGCCCGGACTGCGACGGCCGCGGCATTCGCGCACAGGCGCAAGGCTTCTTCTCGCTCTCGCAGCCGTGCCTGCGCTGCGGCGGCACCGGCCACGTGATCGAGCATCCCTGCCTGAACTGCGGCGGGCGCGGCTCCACGCAGCGCCTGCGCCGCTACGCGGTGCCGATCCCGGCTGGCATCAAAGACGGAGCCCGCATCCGGCTGCGCGGCAAGGGCGAGGCAGGCTCGCATGGCGCGCCCCCGGGCGACCTCTACGTGCAGGTCTCGGTCGAGCCCTCGCCGATCTTCACGCGCCGCGGCGACGACCTCGTCGTCGACGTGCCGGTGCTGTTCAGCGAGGCCGCGTCCGGCGCCACGATCGAGGTGCCCGCCCCGGATGGCGAGCGCGTCCGGCTGAAGCTGAAGGCGGGAACCGCCGACGGCGTGCTGCTGCGCGCGCGGGGCCGCGGCGCGCCCAAGAACGGCGATTCCGGCAAGCGCGGCGACCTGCTGGCACGGGTGCACATCTCCGTGCCGAGCAAGCTCAGCCGCGCGCAGAAGGAGGCGCTCGAAAAGTACGCCGCGCTCGATGGCGATGACCCGCGCGCCGACCTGTTCGCGCGCGCAGCGGAGGCATCGTGATCGACCAGACGCCCAAGTACGCCATCTCGGTCGCGGCCGAGTTCGTCGGCATGCACCCGCAGACGCTGCGCCTCTACGAGACGCGCAGGCTGGTCGTGCCGCGTCGCTCGGCCGGCGGCAGGCGGCTCTACTCCGACGCCGACCTCGAGCGTCTGCAGAGCGTCAAGGCGCTCACGACGGCGCTCGGCCTCAACCACTCGGGCGTCGAGCACGTGCTCGCGCTCGAGCAGGCGCTCACCCGGCTGCAGGCGCGCGTCGCCGAGCTCGAGGGCGAGCTGAGCGAGCTCCGCCGCGTGCATGCGCGCACCGTCGCCGAGCGCGACCGCAGCGTGCGTCACGAGGTCGTCGTCTGGCAACCGCCCTCGCAGGCGCTCGCACCACGTTCCTGACTCATTCACGCAAGAGGATTCACACATGGCAACGAACGATCAGTTCACGATCCGGGCACGGGAGGCGCTTGCGGCCGCGGCCGAGCTCGCCCGTGTCAACGGCAATCCCGAGATCACGCCCGAGCACCTGCTTCTCGCGCTCACGGCTGAGCCCGACGCGACCGCCTCGGTGCTGCTGCGCGGCGCCGGCGCCGATCGCGACGCCGTGCGCTCGCACGCCGAGGACGCCGTCGCCAAGCTGCCGTCGGCGAGTGGCGCCACGTCCTCGCAGCAGCCTTCGCTCGCGTTCCGCGAGACGCTCGACCGGGCCCGCAAGGAGGCGCGCGACCTGGGCGACCAGTTCGTCGCGGTCGAGCATCTGCTGCTCGCGCTGGCCGACCGGCTGGGGCGTGGCGGCGCTGCCCGCACGGCGCTGCTCGAGGCCGCGCGCAAGCTGCGCGGCGCCCAGCGCGCCGACGACGAGAACGCCGAGGAGCGCTACGACTCGCTCTCGCGCTTCGGCCGCGACCTCACCGCGATCGCCGAGAGCGGCAAGCTCGATCCCGTGATCGGTCGCGACGACGAGGTGCGCCGCGCCATGCAGGTGCTTTCACGGCGCACCAAGAACAACCCCGTCCTGATCGGGGAGCCGGGTGTTGGCAAGACGGCGATTGTCGAGGGGCTCGCGCAGCGCATCGTCGCGGGCGACGTGCCGGAGAGCCTCAAGGAGCGCCGCATCTGGGCGCTCGACCTGGGCGCGCTGCTGGCCGGCTCGAAGTACCGGGGCGAGTTCGAGGAGCGCCTCAAGGCCGTGCTCGAGGAGATCTCCTCGGCCGACGGGCGCATCATCCTCTTCATCGACGAGCTGCATACGATCGTCGGCGCGGGAGCGGCGGAGGGCGCGGTCGACGCGGCCAACCTGCTCAAGCCGATGCTGGCCCGCGGCGAGCTGCGCGCGATCGGCGCGACCACGCTCGACGAGTACCGCAAGCACATCGAGAAGGACGCAGCGCTCGAGCGCCGCTTCGCTCCCGTGTTCGTGGGCGAGCCCTCGGTGCCGGACACGATCGCCATCCTGCGCGGCCTGCGCGAGCGCTACGAGGTGCACCACGGCGTGCGCATCATGGACGCCGCGCTGATCGCGGCTGCCCAGCTCTCCGAGCGCTACGTCGCCGACCGCTTCCTGCCCGACAAGGCGATCGATCTGGTCGACGAGGCAGCCAGCAAGCTGCGCATCGAGATCGACTCCGTGCCGCACGAGCTGGACGTGCTGCAGCGCCGTGCCCAGCAGCTCGAGATCGAGGACGCCGCGCTCGCGCGCGAGACCGACACGGCCTCGGAGGAGCGCCGCGCGGTGCTCGCGAGCGAGCTCGAGGACGAGCAGACGGCCGTGGAGGCGCACGGTGGCGAGCGCCTGCTCAACGAGGAGGTCTCCCCAGACGATATTGCAGCCGTCGTCGCCGCCTGGTCGGGCATCCCG
>JALYLC010000578.1 GCA_030774435.1 Actinomycetota bacterium | reverse complement strand
AGGCGGCGGCGCTCGCCGCGTCGGCCGCAGAGCCGTCGGGCGACGCACACGCAACCGCTGCCTACCGGCGCGAGGCCGCGCGAGTCGCGACCCTACGCGCCCTGCTCGCAGCGGGGGTCCCGGGTGGCTGACGAGCGCGCCGTGCGCCTGAGCGTGAACGGCCGGGAGCGCGTCGCGCTGGCCGAGCCCCGCACGCTGCTCTCGGACTTCCTGCGCCACGGCCTCGGCCTGACCGGCACGCACGTCGGCTGCGAGCACGGCGCCTGCGGAGCCTGCACGGTGCTCGTCGACGGCCGCCCCACGCTGTCGTGCCTCGTGCTCGCGGTGCAGGCCGAGGGCGCTGAGGTGCTCACGGTCGAGGGGCTCGCGGGCGAGCACGGGCTGCATCCGATCCAGCAGGCCTTCCGCGAATGCCACGGGCTGCAATGCGGGTTCTGCACGCCCGGGATGCTGCTCGCGGCCAAGGCGCTGCTCGACGAGGTGCCGGATCCGAGCGAGGACGAGATCCGCGATCACCTCGCCGGCAACGTCTGCCGCTGCACGGGCTACGTCGGCATCGTCGAGGCGGTGCACGTCGCAGCACAGGCGCTGCTGGGAGAGGCGCGATGACCGGCCGCTACGTGGGCGCCCGCGTGCTGCGCGTCGAGGATCCCCGCTTCCTCGCGGGCCGCGGCGTCTACCTCGACGACATCGAGCCCGCGGGGACGCTGCACGTCGCCTTCTGTCGCAGTCCCTATGCGCACGCGCGGATCGCCTCGGTCGACATGTCGCCGGCACGCGCCGTCGAGGGCGTCGCGCTCGTCGTCAGCGGTGAGGACCTGCGCGAGCTGCCGCCCTTCAGGACGACGATCGCCACGCGCCCGGAGGCCAAGACGGGCACGCGGCACATGCTCCCGCTCGACCGGGTGCGCTTCGTCGGCGAGGCCGTCGCGGCCGTGGTCGCGACGTCGCGTGCGATCGCCGAGGACGCCGCCGAACTCGTGGACGTCGAGTACGAGCTGCTGCCCGCCGTGCTCGACGCGGAAGCGGCGCTCGCGGCAGGGGCGCCGGTCCTGCACGAGGAGCTGGGCGACAACAACTTCGCGCACATCGAGTTCGAGGCGGGCGACGTGGATGCGGCGTTTGCCGCAGCCGCGCACGTCTTTCGCAAGCGCTTCCACTTCGGCCGCACGCACGCGGCGCCGCTCGAGGGCCGCGGCGTGATCGCCGACTGGGACGTGGCCGAGGGCTCCGTGACGGTCTGGACGTCGACGCAGATGCCATTCCTCGTGCGCGGCATGCTGGCCGCGCAGTTCGGGTTGCCGGACACGCGGGTGCGCATCATCTGCCCCGCCGTCGGCGGCGGCTTCGGTCTCAAGGTGCAGCTGTTCGTGGAGGAGGCCATCATCCCCGAGCTGTCGCGCCGCCTCGGCGCGCCCGTCAAGTGGGTCGAGGATCGCTACGAGGCCCTGGCGGCGAGCGGGCACGCCAAGGAGGTCGTCTGCGAGCTCGCGCTGGCGACCGAGGCCGACGGCCGCTTCCTGGCGCTGCAGGGCCGCTACGTCGGCGACGGGGGCGCCTACCTCGCCCATCCGTGGACCAGCCTCATCGATCCGCTCTGCGCGGCCTCCTTCCTGCCGGGCCTCTACGACGTCCAGAACGTCCGCTACGAAGTGGATACGCCGTTCACGAACAAGTGCCAGTCCACCGCCTACCGCGGCGTCGGCTGGACGCCCGGGCAGGCCGCGCGCGAGGCGCTGATCGACGACGCCGCGCGCGCGCTCGGCATCGATCCGCTCGAGCTGCGGCTGCGCAACACGATCCCCGACGGGGTCCCCTACCGCTCTGCCACCGGCTGCAACTACGACGGCGGCAGCTTCGCCGAGTCGATCCGCCGCGCGAAGGAGCTGATCGGCTACGACGAGCTACGGGCCCGGCAGCGGGAGCTGCGCGCACAGGGGCGCTTCCTCGGGATCGGCTTCAGCCCGTTCGTCGAGCAGGGCGCCTGGGCGGGCGCGATCGCCGCAGCGCAGGGCTTTCCCGGCTTCAAGTACCTGGACGCGGTCAGCGTCGCGATGGAGCCCGACGGAACGGTCACGCTCACGACCGGCCTGCAGGCGAACGGCCAGGGGCACGAGACGACGATGGCGCAGGTCGCCGCCGACGAGCTGGGCGTCAAGCTCGAGGACGTGAAGGTCGTCCAGGGCGACACGGCCTCGACGGCCTATGCGACCGGGAGCTACGGCAGCCGCACGGCCGTGATCGGCAGCGGCGCCATCATGCGCGCGGCCGGCGACGTGCGCGACAAGCTGCTCGCCATCGCCGCGCACCTGTTCGAGGCGGCGAGCGAGGATCTCGAGCTCGCGGACGGCCGCATCTCCGTGCTCGGATCGCCGGACAAGAGTTTCACGATCCGCGAGGTCGCGACGGCCGCCTACTGGGGCCCGCGGCCCGACGACGTGGATCCCGCGCTGATCGCGACGCGCAGCTACGACCCACCCGAGACCTACTCGAACGCCTGCATCGCCGTCGTCGTCGAGGTCGACGCCGAGACGGGCCAGGTGCGCATCGAGCGCATCGTCGCCGTCGAGGACTGCGGCACAGTCATCAACCCGGCCGTGGTCGAGGGGCAGGTGATCGGCGCGATCGCGCAGGGCATCGGCGCGGTGCTGTACGAGCAGCTGCCCTACGACGAGGACGGGAACTTCCTCGCCGGGACGCTCGTGGACTTCCTCTACCCGACCGCCCCCGAGGTGCCGGCGATCGAGGTCGACCACCTCGAGACCCCGTCGCCGGTCACGGAGGGCGGCATGAAGGGCATGGGCGAGGGCGGCCTGATCGGCGGGCCCTCGGCGATCGTCAACGCGATCTCGGACGCGCTCGGCGTGCCAGTCGATCGCACGCCGCTGCGGCCCTGTGACGTGCTCGAGCTCGTCGCCGAGGCTCGTGGGACCTAGTCCTAGTCGAGGGTCTCGCGGATCTTGCGGAAGGCGTTCTTGACCCGGACGAGGTCGCCGTCGAACTCGAACAGATCGCAGCCCCTGACCTCGAACGGCTGGCCGTCGTCGCCGGTCGCCTTGAACGTCCACTCGGCCGCGCCGCGGGAGCCCGCGACCGTCACCTCGGTGTCGGCGAACTCGCCGTCCGGGTAGCGGTCGAAGAACTGCTGGATGCCCTCGCGAGCGGCCTCGCGGCCGGTGAACGTCCTGCCCATGAGCTCGGGCCCGAAGGACGCGTGGTAGATGCAGTCGTCGCTCCAGAACTCGAGCA
>JALYLC010000577.1 GCA_030774435.1 Actinomycetota bacterium | reverse complement strand
CGGCCGGGACGCGGCGCAGGTCCCGCAGCTCAAGCCCGCGCGCGGAGGCCGCTGCGACGAGCTCGGCGTCGCGACCGAGCTCGTCGTGCAGCCCGGCCTCGACATGCATCCCGAGCGCGAGCGCCTCGAGCAGCGCGTCCTTCCACTCCGGCGGCAGCTTGCCGCCCGCGGGCGCGACGCCGATGGCGAGGCACTCGGCACCCAGCGCGGCCGCCTCCGCGACGGTCGCAACCACGGGAACCGGCTTGGCGGCGTACGGCACGACCTCGTCGACGGCCTGCCCGGCGTGCAGCGAGTCGACGACTGCGACGACCTCGCGCTCGCCGTAGCGGATCAGGCCGTGCGCTGCCTTGCCGTTCGAGGTGTGCAGGAACGCCTCGGCGAAGACCGCGACGCGCTCGCTCACGCCCGCGGCTCCACGCCCAGGCCCGGGCGCTGCGACAGCACGATGCGCCCGTCCTCGAGGCCGAGTCCCTCGGTCGGGTCGTCGGAGATGAGCAGGTGGCCGTCGAGGTCGACGAAGTCGCAGAGCGAGGCGAACTGCCCGGCGGCGGAGATGCCGAGCGAGCTCTCGATCATGCAACCGAGCATGACGACGAGCCCGAGCGCGCGCGCCGCGTGCACCATGCGGACGGCTTCGCGGATGCCGCCGGTCTTGGCCAGCTTGAGGTTGACGCCGTCGGCGTACGTGGCCACGTCGGCGACGTCGCGCAGGGTGTGGCAGCCCTCGTCGACGACCAGCGGGATGTCGCTTCCCACCGCGCGCAACTCGCGGAACGCCTCGCGCTCACCGGCCGGGAACGGCTGCTCGATCAGCTCGACGCCGAGCCCGACCAGCGCCGGCAGCAGCTCGCGCGCCTCGGCCACGTCCCAGCCCTCGTTCGCGTCCACGCGCAGCGGCAGGTCGCAGACGGCCCGGATCGCCTCCAGCCGCTCGAGGTCGTGCTCGCCGCCGAGCTTGACCTTGAGGCGCCGGTAGCCGGCCTCGGACGCGCGGCGCGCACGGTCGGCCGTGCCCTCGATGGAGTCGATGCCGATGGTGTACGACGTCTCGGGCGTGCGGTCGGCAAGGCCGAGCAAGCGCCACGTCGGCTGCCCGACCAGCTTGCCCGCGAGGTCGTGCAGCGCGCACTCGACCGCGCAGCAGCCGACGACCGATCCGCCGCGCGCGCGCAGCCGGCCTTCGATCGCCTCGAGCGCGAACGGATCGTCGCCCAGGACCTCACCAGCGCTCTCGATGAACCTCCGCGCCGCCTCGACCGACTCGCCGTAGCGATCGTCGGGGGCGCCCTCGCCGCGACCGACGTGGCCGCCATGCGCGATCTCGGCCCACACGACCTCTTCGGTGTCCGTCGAGCCGCGCGCGATCGTGAACGTCTCCGCGAGCGTGAGCACGCGAACGCCGCTGGAGATCTCCATGGCGCCTGACCGTAGACGATCCCGCCCGCGCGGCGTGCTACCCGGCGACACCCCCATGGGCAGCTCGGTACTGCGCTGTCAGGGCAGCTCGACCGCGCCGACGGTGGGCGGGTCCGCGCGCTTGCGGCCGTCCATGTCCGTCGCCGGGGCGCCGTCGGAGGTGCCGTGCGCGAGCAGCGGCGCCGAGGCGGCGGAGGGACGCCCGTTGCCGTCCAGGCTCGGCGCGCCGCGGCGATCTCCCGGGCAGGAGGCGCCGCTGCCGATCACGTTGGTGAGCGTGCGCGCGACGCCGCAGAGCGAGTGTTTCTGGCGCCCGAGGATGTTGTTCTCGACGAGCGGCCGGTCGCCGCTCGGGAACTTCGCGTACCCGTCGGCCACGAGGATGGCGGCGATGTTCGCGGAAACGATCGTGTTGTTGACGATCTCGACTCCGCTCGCGAGCGGCACCGACGATTGCGCGGGCTCGCGCACGTTGATCGCGAAGAACATGTCCTTGTTCGAGCCAGTGAAGAGGCTCGATTCGACGTGCACGTCGTGCACCGGGCCGGCCGGGCCCGAGCGCGGGTCGACGTACACCTGGGCGGCGCCGTTCGAGCGCACCCCGAAATGCGAGCGCACGATCGTCCACGGCCCGCCGCCGAGGATCTGGATGAGGTCGTTGTGGTTGTCCGAGTGCGTACCGGCGAGCGCGTCGTGGAGGTCGGAGTCGCTGATCGTGACGTCGTTTGCCGCGCCGCGAATGACATCGGCATCGCGGACGTCGTGGAAGCGCACGTGGTCGACGACGAGACCGCCGCCCTGCGCGAGGATGCACGCGAGGCCATGCTGGCAGCGCGCGAACTCGGCCTGCGCGATGGTGATGTCGCGATCGCCGGGATCGAGTTGCAGCGCGACGCCGGTGTCCTCCTGCGTGCCGAGGAAGCGCACGTTCCGGAAGCTGATGTCGCTCGAGCCGCTGACATCGGCGATTGCCGGCCGACCGTCGGGCGTGATGCGCAGGCCGCTCACCCGGATGTGCTTCGAGCGCTTGATGCTGATGCCCGAGAGCATCGTGGAAGGCCTGCCCACGAGGCGGATGGGCGAGCTTGGCGTCAGGTCGAAGAGCCGCAGCGGAGCCACGCGGCCGGCCGGCAGCACGATCCGGCCGCCGGTCAGGTTGACGCGCTTGAGCTGCGCCTTGAACCAGGGCGGATTCTGCGCGAACTGGTAGAGCGCATACGTGCGGTGCGTGCGATTCAGAGCCCGGTGCGCTCCGTAGGCGCTGGCCGTGAGCACGCACAGCAGCACCGCGCCGGCGACGAGCAGGCGGCGCCTACGACGCAGCCGGATCACCAGCAGGGCGCAGTACGGCGCTCGCAGCGCTCGCCGTGCGCCCGGCGGGCGCGCGCAACTGCTCGGCGAAGCGCAGGATGCGCTCCGCGACGGCATCGACCTCGTCGGGGTCGTCGAGCTGATGGCCGACGGCCGGGATCAGCCCGAGCTCGAACCAGGGGCGCTCGCCGAGGCGATGCAGACCCAGGAACAGCTCCTCGATCTCGTCGCGCACGATGTCGTTCTCGCCGTACAGCAGCGAGACCGGCAGCCGGCGTGCGTAGAGCGCGCGCATCGAGCCGAGCAGCGGCGTGTTGAGCCAGCGGTCGGCGTCGTCGGGCAGGCGGCGCGAGAGTCGCGGCATCAGCGACCAGACGAGCGGCCGGATCACCCGGCGCACCCGACCCGAGCCCGTGCGGTGCCGCAACTCGGCGAACTGTCGCAGGGCGCGGCGCCGCTCCGTGCGGCGCGCGAATCCGGGCGGGATGCGCGCGCCGCTGCGCTTGAGCGGCACGCCCACGGCGATCACGCCGGTCACCCGGTCGAGCTGCTCCGCGACGCGCAGGGCGGTGATGCCGCCGCCGCAGGTCCCGAAGAGCACGAGCGGAACGCCGGCTTCGGCGGGCGCGACGGCCTCCGCCGTCAGGCGCACGTCCTCGACGAAGGCGCCCGACTCGACCCGGCGGAGCAGATCGAAGAAGGGCGCCTCGGGCAGCGTTCCCCCGGACTCCCCGAGCCCGCTCGGATCCATCCGCACCGCGCGGTGCCCGGCCGCTGCCAGACGATCGGCCAGGCGCACGAGCACGCGGTTGACGCCCATGCGGGGCAACACGCCGCCGGCGAGCAGCAGCGTCACGCTGACGGGAGGCCCCTCGGGCTCGTGCACCACGGCGACGAGCTCGGCGCCGTCGGCACTGGGCAGCGTGAGCACGCTGCGTCTCATGCCTCGAGCCATTCGGTGACCGCCGACTCGAGCTCGGGAACGCTGTCGAAGAACGCGCCGAGGTTTGCGTGAGCATGCACGCCGGGGAAGCTGGAGCGTCCGCTCTTGAGCACCGTCGCGCGCTCGCCGCGGCGCTCGAGCGCCCGGGCGGGCGCGGAGGCTACGAGGCCCGAGAAGAGCGCGGGCGAGAGCCGTTGCCCGTCGACCACGATCGCCTCGCCCCGGTCGAGCTGCGCCAGCAGATCCTCGCGGCTCTCGCCGGCGCTGCCGCGCCGCATGACCCGGCGCGCGATCTCGTGGCGCAGGTCCTGGCGGAGCGCAGCCTGCGGATCGAGGCAGGGGTCGATCAGCAGCACGCGCGCAGGTGCCTCGCCATCCGAGACGGCGAGCGCGGCGGCGGAGGCGTAGCGAAAGGCCAGGACGTGGGGCCTGGCCTCGGAGAAGCGGCGCGCGAGCTCGTTCAGTCCGAGGCGGAGGTCGTCGCAGACCGCCTCGAAGGTGACGTCCTCCGGTTCACCGGCGCTCTCCCCTGTTCCGCGCGGGTCGAGCAACAGCGCGCCGTGGCCGCGGGAGCCCAGCGCGCGCACCAGCTGCACCAGCGCGCGGCGCGAACCGACCGCCTCGCTTGCAAGCGGCGACACGACGAGCAGCGCGCGGGCGGCATCGTCTGGCCCGTCGGCGTAGGTGAACACGGGCGCGAGCGGGTCTCCGGCAAACGCGGCCGTCGGCATCACCGTCAAGCTATGGGTGGTACTGGCCTTCGTCAAGCGCGGACTCCCCATCGGACGGGGAGAATCCACCCCATCTGCCTCTCCATCAAGGGAGGTACGGCGCAGACCGGACCGGGTACGTTGCACCGAGTGCAGCGGAGCAGCTCTCTTCCGGCAAGCACGGGCTGGCGCGTGCGCGCGAGCCTGCTGAGCATCCTGCTGGCGCTCGGCGCACTCGCCGGCGGGCACGACTCGCAAAGCCAGGCCGCCGTTCCCGACGTCGCGCTCACGCCGCTCGGGACGTTCTCGGCGCCGCTCTCCGTGACGTCGCCGCCGGGCGATCCCACGCGGCTGTTCGTCGTCGAGCGGGGCGGCACGGTGCGCATCGTGCAGAACGGCGTGGTCTTGCCCACGCCGTTCATCGACGTCTCGAGCGAGATCGGCCTCGGCGGCGAGCGCGGGCTGCTCTCGATCGCGTTCGCACCCGACTTCGCGATCTCGGGCCTCGTCTACGCAGATGCGACGCTGCCGAACGGCACCATCGTGATCTGGGAGTTCCACGCCGCAGCCGGCGCGGGCACGGCCGACGCGGGCCACCGCCTCGTGCTGAGCATCCCGCACCCGGCCACCAACCACAACGGCGGCCAACTGCAGTTCGGGCCCGACGGCTACCTCTATATCGGCGTCGGCGACGGTGGCACGGGAGCGAACGGGCAGAACACGGGCGTCCTGCTCGGCAAGATCCTGCGCATCGACCCTCGCGCGTCCGGCGGACAGGCCTACACGATCCCGCCCGGCCAGCCGTTCGCGGCGGGCGCCGCGCCCGAGGTCTACGCCTACGGCTTCCGCAACCCGTGGCGGTTCTCGTTCGACGGCCTGACCGGCGATCTCCTCATCGGCGAGGTCGGCGAGAACGACTGGGAGGAGATCGACCAGCTCCCGGCTGGACAGGCGCCAGGCGCCAACCTGGGCTGGAATTGCTGGGAGGGCACGCATCCCTTCGCGGGCGGCCAGTGCAGCGTGCCGTCCATCCCGCCGATTCTCGAATACGCGCACGACGCGTCCCACTGCTCGATCAGCGGCGGCTTCGTCGCGCGCGACGCCACGGTGCCGACGATCGCCGGGCGGTACCTGTATGGCGACTACTGCGGCACGGCCATCAACGCCGTGCTCCTGCCCGTGACGGCGCCGGCCGACATCGTGCAGCTGGGCGCCGCGCCCTCGATCGCCGGCTTCGGCCAGGACTCCGACGGCCACCTGTACGTGACCTCGCTCAAGGGCGAGGTCTGGCGCGTGACGGGCACCGGCGCGGCCGACAAGCCGCCGGTCGCCTCGTTCACGCTCTCGAGCAGCACGCCGGCGGTGGGAGCGAACGTGCATCTCGACGCCTCGGGCTCGACCGATCCCGACGGTCCCATCTTCAGCTACTCGTGGGATACCGACGGCGACGGGAAGATCGACGGCCACGGCGTGGCGTTCGACGTCAGCTATCCGACCGCGGGCGCGCGCGCGATCACGCTCACCGTCACCGACGCGGTGGGTGCGCACTCCTCGCGCACGCTGCCGGTGTACGTCGGCGGGAAGACGACGCCCCCCGGCACGACGAGTGCCGTCGGGCGCCTGCGCGCGACGCTCTCGGCTCCGAGCCCGCAGAAGCTCGCAATCGTGCGCCGCCGGGGCTTGCTCGTCCGCTTCCGCGGCAATGCGCCGGCAACCTGGACGCTCACGGCCACGCTGCGGCGCACCCGCGGGCTGCACGAGGCCAGGATGCGCCCGGCCAGCGGGCGGCTCTACCGGAAGACGTTCAAGGCGCACACCGGCAGCGGCACCATGCGGCTGCGCATCCCGGCCGCCACGCTCACAGGCAGGCGGGAAGTGGTGATCCGGGTCGAGGCGCGCGTGCGCTTCGGCGGCCAGACCGTGCGACGCTCGATCGGCGTGCGCGTCGGCGCCTGAGACGAGGGCTACCCGGGCCCGGAATCGATTGCCGATCCCGGGCCCGGCTCCGGCGTCAGTAGCCGATCTGAATGCGGTTGCTGTGGTCCGGCAGCGCGAACGAGCCGTGGTTGCCCGTGGGGCCGTCGACGTCCATCAGCGACACGACCTGCCGCGGCCGCATGCGCTGCGGCAGCAGCAGCAGCAGGCGCACGGTGCGCTCGGTGACGCTGCCAGGGCCCTGGTGGTTCTTGATGCGCACGCCGCCGACCGCAGTCACGTCGACCGCACGGCCGTACACGTGCGCGCTGACGCCGCCGGACGCCGTGAACAGGCGGTGGCCGCTGACGAGGCTCGAGACGCGAACGGAGCCGGTCGCGTTCGCGAGGTACTCGACGGTGATCAGCACGCGCGGGTCGACGCGGCGCCCGCGGATGTCGGCGCGGCCGCCCGGATAGATGTGCAGGCGCTTGTCGTGCAGCACGCGCTTGCGCAGCTGCGCGCCGTGCCAGCCGAGACCGTGCTGCATGCGGCCGAGCCCGAGTGCGCCATAGAAGGCGGCCAGAGCGCCCACGCGTCGCGCGCGCTGTTCCGAGCCGAAGTAGGTCGTGAGCGCTTCCTGCGTCGACTTCGCGCTCAGGTTGCGGTTCGCGCCCTTGTCGTGCAGGAACGCGGCGAGCGCGCGCAGCTGGTCGGCCTGCCCCTGGGGCACGGTCGGCAGCCGGCGACCGGCGATCGGCCCCTGGGCGCCGCCCAGGCGAGACTCGACGCGGGCGACCGCGGCGAGCAGCGCCCAGTGGACGTGCTCGTCGGCGGCGATCGTCGAGATGCGCAGAGCAAGCTCATGGTTGATCGTGCGCAGCTTGGGCAGAGGCGGCGTGGTCGTGGCGTGCACGTAGAAGCGGATCTGCGCGGGCGTGGGCAGCAGCCGCGCGCTGAGCGCGGGCTGGGCGGGCACGGGCGGTGCCGCCGGCGGCGGGGTCACGACCGCGGCCTGTCCCGAGC
>JALYLC010000576.1 GCA_030774435.1 Actinomycetota bacterium | reverse complement strand
GCTGTCGGCAGCGGGCGCCTTCCCGGACGCGCTTCCGCTGCTCGAGCCGGGCGGTCAGCTGGTGCTGTTCAGCGGCGGCATGACCCAGCCGCTCGACATCGAGCTGATGTATCGCCGTGAGCTCGTCGTGCGCGGGCTGCGGTCGTCGACGCCGCGGCACCTGCGCGAGGCGCTCGATCTGATCGCGAGCGGCAGCGTCGAGTGCGAGAGCCTCGTTGACTGCGTGCTGGGGCTGGACGAGTTCGACCAGGGCCTCGCGCGCTACATGCGCCAGCAGGCGCTCAAAGTGGTGTTCGCGCCGTGATCGCCGCGCGCTTCTGGGCACCACGCGACGTGCGCGTTGAACACGTGGCCGAGCCCGAGCCGGGCGCCGGCGAAGTCGTGCTGCGCATCGAGGCGGCGCTCACCTGCGGCACCGACGCCAAGTGCTACCGGCGTGGCCACCCGGTGCTGCTCGGCCCCGCACCCGCGCCCTTCGGGCACGAGTACGCCGGTGTCGTGA
This sequence comes from Actinomycetota bacterium, assembly GCA_030774435.1. Taxonomy (GTDB): domain Bacteria; phylum Actinomycetota; class Thermoleophilia; order Gaiellales; family JALYLC01; genus JALYLC01. Next base: position 9,188 of record JALYLC010000576.1, on the reverse strand, counting down.
TCGCCTGCGGGAAGGATGCCCCGTTCAGCGAGGGCGATCTCGTCTGCGGCGTCAACTCGGCACCCTGCGGGGAATGCGCGCCTTGCGCCGCGGGACGCGAGGAGCTGTGCACCGACCTCTACCCCCTGCTCAACGGCGCCTACGCGGAGATGCTCAAGGTGCCCGCGCGCATCGCACGCGTGAACCTGCATCGCGTGCCCGAGGGCGTGTCGGCCGAAGTGGCCGCGGCGATCGAGCCGCTGGCCTGCGCGGTGCACGGTGCCGACGATGCGGAGGCAGGGCCCGGCCAGCGCATCGCGATCCTCGGGCGCGGGCCGCTCGGGCGGCTGCTGGCGCTCGCCTGCGAAGCGCGCGGCGCCATCCCCGAGCTGCTCGGCCGCGGCGAGGGCGCGCCCAGCAGTTACGAGACGGTGATCGAGGCGGCGGGCACGCCGGAGGCCTGGGCGCACGCCATGGGCCTGGCCGCGCCGGGCGGCACCGTCGTGTTGTTCGGCGGCCTGCCACGCGAGACGGTGGTGCCGGTCGACAGCTATCGCCTGCACTACGACGCGCTCACGCTGCGCGGCTCCTTCCACCACCGGCCGCGCGACGTGCGCGCCGCGCTCGGCCTGCTCGAGCGCGCTGCAGCGTCGATCGCTCGCGTGCTGACCCACGAGTTCGCGCTCGCCGACGTGGTCGAGCCGCTGCGCCGCGGCGCGGGGCTGGCGCCACGCGACGGCCTGCTCAAGGCGGTGATCCGCCCGTGAGGATGTTCGCCTCGCAGCTGCGCCGCCTGCCGGTCAACGACCCGGCTGGAGAGCGCATCGGGCGCGTGCACGACATCGTCGTGACGATGCTCCCGGGCGGGCCGCCGCGCCTCACGGGCCTGCTCGTGTCAGTCGGCCGCAAGCCGATCTTCGTCGGCGCCGGCAGCATCGATTCCATCACCGCGGCCGGGATCCAGCTCTCGAGCGCGCGTTTCAACCTGCGCCGCTACCAGCAGAAGCCCGGGGAGCTGCGCGTACTCGGCGAGCTGCTCGACCGCACCGCCGTCGACCGTGAGGGCGACACGCCCGTGCGCATCAACGACGTCGCGATCGCTCCCTCGCATGCGGGCTGGGAGATCGTGTCGGCCGACGTGCTGCAGGCCAGACGCGCGATCGGGCGCGGCCGCACGCGCAAGGTGCCCTGGTCGAGGCTGACGGGCATCAGCGCCGCCGAGACCGCGGCCAGCCGCGCGGCGCTGCTCGCCACGGCGCGGCCGGCGGACGTCGCCGAGGCGCTGCTCGAGCTCGACACGCCCGAGGCGGCCCGCTTGTTCGCGGCGCTCGACGAGGAGCGCGCCGCCGACGCACTGCAGGAGATGGAGGACGAGGACGCCGCGCGCCTGCTCGCCACGCTCGACAACGAGCACATGGGCGACGTCCTGGACGCCATGGACGCGGACGATGCCGCCGACCTGCTCGGCTCCCTCCCCGATGCGCGGAGGCAGGAGCTGCTGTCGCTGATGGAGCCGGACGAGGCCGCACCCGTGCGCCGCCTACTGGCCTACAACCGCACGAGCGCCGGCGGCCTGATGAAGTCGAACCCGGTCGTCATGCGCCCGCAGGACACGGTGGCTGAAGCGCTCGCGCGCCTGCGCGCGCGCGAGCTGACGCCCGCCATCGCGTCCCAGGCGTACATCTGCCGCCCGCCTGCCGAGACGCCGACCGGGCAGTTCATCGGCATCGCCTACCTGCAGGCGCTGCTGCGGGCCCGCCCCTCCGAGACCGTCGTCTCGGTGCTCGACCGCGACATCGATCCCGTGTCGCCGGACATGGACGGCGCCGCCGTCGCCGAGCGGATGGCGCGCTATTCGCTGGTCGCACTCCCGGTCTGCGACGAGGAGGGCCGGCTGCTCGGCGCCGTGGCGGTGGAGGACGTGATCGACCACCTCCTGCCGCGCGGCTGGCGCGCGCAACCAGACGACGACCACAACGGCACCGGGGACGGGGACGGGCCGTGATCGACGGCCTGCGCCGCCGCTTCCAGGCCCGCCGGCTCGACGCCCCGCGCAGCCCGGCCCGCTTCGGAGCCCACTACGACCCGGACGCCTTCGGCCGTCTCTCCGAGGGCATCGCCCGCTTCTTCGGCACTGCTCGCTATCTCGTCTTCCAGACGGTCATGGTCATCTCGTGGATCGCGATCGGCTACTTCTGGCTCGGCTTCGACCACCACCCGTCGCTCTTCCTGCTCAACCTGGCATTCTCGACGCAGGCCGCGTACGCCGCGCCGCTCATCCTGCTGGCGCAGAACCGCCAGGCCGAGCGCGACCGGCTGCGCGCCGAGGAGGATCGGCTCGTCAACCAGCGGACGCAGGCCGAGGCCGAGTTCCTCGCCCGCGAGCTCGCCGCATCGCGCCTCTCGCTGGGCAAGATCGAAGCGACGCTCGCGCGCGTCGAGGAGCGCCTCGAGCGCTACGAGGAGCGCGACGCCGGCGACGAGCGGGAGCCGGCGTCCAGCTGAACCTCGGCCAGCTCCTGCAGGACCCGCAGCAGCGCGGCCTGGCCGCAGTGACGATCCCGCCAAGCGTGGGTCAGACGGCGAGCGGTGCGTGCGCCCGCTCCCACTCCGCTTCCTCCGGCGTGAAGTAGGAGACGCGCGTCTTCTTGTACTCCTTGGTGGAGTACAGCACGGAGTAGTCGTCGAGCCCGGTCTCGGCACCGACCGCAGCGAGCACGGCCTCGCAGTCGGCCTTGGTGCGCCCGTGCGTCATGGAGAAGAGGTTGTAGGGCCAGTCGGGGTAGGTCGGCCGCTGGTAGCAGTGCGAGACGCCGCGGAAGGCAGCCATCGCCCGCCCGCACTCGTCGAGGCGTTCCTCGGGCACGCGCCAGACGCCCATGCCGTTCTGCACGAAACCGGCGTTGCGGTGGGCGAGCACGGCCGCGTAGCGCCGCATCTGCCCCGTCTCGAGGAACGAGTGGCCGTAGGCGAGCAGCTCGCCGGTCTCGAAGCCCGACTGCGCGGCCAGTGCGCGGAATGGCTCGGGCTCCGCAGCGACGTCGCGCTGGAGTGCGCGGATGGCATCGAGATCGCGGTCGGTCAGATCCTCCGGCGGCGGCGCCTTGCGCGCGGGCTTGGCCTTCACGAGCTTGGCGGCGGGGTCGCGATCGCCCTTCACGTCGAGGTCGACGCCGATCTTGAAGAAGCGCAGCGCGGGCATCGGGCGGATCACGTCGACCGCGGCCAGCTCGCCCAGCAGCTCGACGGTGCGATCCAGCCCGAGCTGCGAGCGCGGCGAGACGGTGAGCGTGAACCACACGTTCAACTCGTGCTCGCGGAGGTAGTTGTGGCTGACGCCCGGGTGCGACGAGAACACCGCCGCCGCCTCGTCCTGCCGCTCGGCCGGCGTGCGCGCCGCGACGAGCATGCCGCGGTAGCCCAGCCGGCGCGAATCGAAGATCGCGGAGATCTGGCGGATGACCTTTTGCTCGCGCAGCGCGGCCACGCGCTCGAGCACCGTCGCCTCGTCGCTGCCGATCGCCTCGGCCAGTGCCGCGTAGGGCCGTTCGACGAGCGGCAGCTCGGTCTGGATGCGATCGAGCAGCTGCGTGTCGAGGTCGTCCACGACCCGGATCCTACCGGCGATGAGAGCGAGCAGGCGGTCATCGACGCTCTCCGCCGCGGCTGACGGTAGGCTATTCCGCATGCGCGCCCGTCGAGTGCTTCCCGTGCTTCTGGTCCTCGCCACCGTCGCCGTCGGCGCGACGGGCTGCTTCTCGTCGAAGGTCGCCAGTACGACGATCTCCGGCGAGATCACGGTCGGCGAAGGCTCGACGGTTCAGACCGTGAATCCGTCGACGGGCGGGGGATCCGTGGGCACGAATCCCAATCCGCCGACGACCGGCGAGACGGCGACCACCGCCGGGTCGGGGAGCACGGCCACGACGACCGGCGGCAGCTCGGGCGCCGACGTGGCCGCAGGCAAGGCCGCGTTCACGGCGACCTGCGGCAGCTGCCACGTGCTCAAGGATGCGGGGACGAAGGGGAACGTCGGCCCCAACCTCGACAGCCTCGCTCCACTGACCGCCGAACGCGTCGCGAAGCAGATCGCCAACGGCGGCCAGATCATGCCGCCCAAGTTGCTGGCGGGCCAGGACGCGACGAACACCGCAGCCTACGTGGCGTCGGTCGCCGGCAAGTAGGGCGCTCCGTCCCGGGCGCGCCCACCGTGCTGCAGCTGCCGCCGGGCCTCGATGTGCGCGCCGTGCGCGCAGTCGCCATGGATCTCGACGGTACCGTCCTGGACGAGACGTTCCAGCCCTCGGTGCGCACCACTGCTGCGATCGCGCGCGCCGAGGCTGCGGGTATCGCCTGCCTGATCGCCACCGGGCGCATGTTCGTCTCGGCTCGCCGGATCGCCGAGAAGCTCGGTATCCGGCGGCCGCTCGTCTGCTATCAGGGCGCGCTCGTCGCCGATCCGGTCACGGGCGAGGTGCTCGTGCACCGTCCGATCGAGGCGCCACTGGCGCGCGAGATCCTGCGCGCGATGCCCGAGCTGCACGCGCGTCACTCCAACCTCTACGTGGACGACGAGCTGTACGTGTGGGAGGAGAACGAGGCGACCCGGCGCTACTCGCAGGTCTCGGGCGTCCCGATGCACATCGTCGGCCCCCTGGCCGACTGGATCGAGCGGCCGACGACGAAGATCGTCACGGTCGGGCTCCCAGAGCAGATGGACGCCCTCCGCGACGCGTTGCAGCCGCTCTTCGGCAGCCGCGCGTTCGTGGCGAAGTCGCTGCCGTACTTCCTGGAGTTCGCAGCTCCCGGCGTCTCGAAGGCCAGCGGCCTGGCGCTCCTCGCCGATCGGCTGGGCTTCTCCGCGGAGCAGGCCGTGGCCGTCGGCGACGCCGAGAACGACCGCGAGATGCTGGACTGGGCCGGCTGCGGCCTGGCAGTCGCGAACGCCGACGAGCGCCTCAAGGGCGAAGCCGACGGGGTGATCCCGTCGGTGCACGCCGACGGCGTCGCTCAGCTGCTCGAGGCGCTCGCCGATGCGCGGCAGTCCTCCGCCAATTAGGCTGAGCATGCATGCTCGACATCCGCCTGATCCGCTCCGAGACCGAGCGTGTGCGCGCGGCGCTCGCGCGTCGCCAGGCCGATGGCCTGCTGGACGAGGTGCTCGAGCTGGACGAGCGGCGACGCGCGCTGCAGACCCAGGTCGACGAGTTGCGGGCAGAGCGCAACACGGCCGCGCAGGCGATCGGCGAGGCCAAGCGCGCCGGGCGCGATGCGGCCGCGGAGATGTCGGCCGCAGCCGAGCTGCGCGACCGCCTGGCGGAGCTCGAGAATCAGCTGCGCGAGGTCGACGCGGGCTTCGAGTCGGCGATGCTGGCGCTGCCCAATCTCCCGGATCCCTCCGCCGCCGACGGGATGCTCGAAGAGGACGCGCAGCTGCATGCGATGTCCGCTCGCCCGCAGCCGGAGTTCGAGTGGGAGCCGCGCGACCACCTCGACCTCGCGGGTGCCATGATCGACGTCGAGCGCGGCGCCCGGCTCTCGGGCTCCCGCTTTGCCTACCTGCTCGGCGACATCGTCCGGCTGCACGTCGCGACCGTGCAGTACGCGCTCGACAAGCTGGTCGGCAAGGGCTTCACGCCGGTCATGACGCCCGTGCTCGTGCGCGAGGAGGCGCTCGTCGGCAGCGGCTTCTTCCCGGAAGCGCGCGAGCAGGTCTACGCCGTCGCGAACGCCGACCCCGAGCTGTTCCTGATCGGGACCTCGGAGGTCGCGCTGGCCGCTCTGCACATGGGCGAGATCCTGCCCGAGGAGGACCTCCCCCTGCGCTATTGCGGCCTCTCGTCGTGCTTCCGCCGCGAGGCCGGCACGGCGGGCAAGGACACCCGCGGCATCTTTCGCACGCACCAGTTCGACAAGGTCGAGATGTTCTCGTTCTGCCATCCCGACCGCTCCTGGGAGGAGCACGAGCATCTGCTCGCGATCGAGCGCGAGATCGCAGACGACCTCGGGCTGCACTACCGCGTCATGAACATCTCGGTGGGCGATCTGGGCGCACCCGCGGCCAAGAAGTACGACATCGAGGCCTGGCTGCCGGGACAGGGCCGCTACCGCGAGCTCACGTCCTGCTCGAACACGACCGACTACCAGGCGCGCCGGCTCGACGCGCGCTACCGCAGCGACCAGGGAGTGCGCCACCTGCACACGCTCAACGGCACCGCGATCACGTCGTCGCGAACGCTGATCGCCGTGCTCGAGACGCACCAGCGCAGCGACGGCAGCGTCGACATCCCGGAGATCCTGCACGGCTTCGGCGCTCCGGCGAAGATCCACGCGAAGCAGTAGCCGATCAGCTCACGCGTTCGTGCACCCACCACGCGGCGAACAGGATCAAGACGACGGCGACGCCTGCGAAGAGCGCCGTCTCGATGCCCTGGAAGAGCCAGAAGCGACTGACGGGCTGGTAGACGGCGTGGTTGTAGCCCGCTCCGTGCCGGGCCAGGCACGAGGGGTCGATCTTTCGCAGGCCGTTGCCCACGCCGCCCGAGCACACCTGGATGATGTCGAGCGATTGATGCCAGGGATGACCGAGCTTGTCGCTGGGCTGCTCGCTGAGAACCCAGGCTCGATCGAGATTGGGACCCCTGAAGCCCTTGCTCATCGGCCACGTGCTCGTGAGTGGTGTCTGGTAGCGCTCCCGCAACCAACCCTGGACCAGGAGGCGAGCGACCGTGTAGCCGGCGAAGCCGATGATCAGCGCCGGAACCGTGCGCCGCCAGACGGCACCGATGGCGAGCGACAGGCCGAGCGCGAACAGCACGTAGCCAAACCCGGCGATGCCCTCGAAGTCGAAGACGTTCGTCGTCATCCGCCCGTACAGGTGATCGAGGGGGGTCCTCCACCACGTCATCAGGACGGTCATCGACAGCGCGGCGAGCAGCGCCGCTACGACCGTCACGCCGAGCTTGCCCACGAGCCAGCGACGGCGGGTGATGCTCTGCGTCCAGGCCAGGCGGAAGGTCCCGTTCTCGAGCTCGAGGATGAACGGTGCCGCGAGCAGGATGCCGATTGCGCCCGGGATCAGATTGAACCACGGGACCACGCTGGTGATGCTGCCGAACTGGTTGCCGAACCCAGCCATCGCCTCGTGACAGACAGAGGTCTGGTGTGCCACGCAGGCGGAGAGCCCGTCGCGGTCATACGCCGCGGACATGCGCAGACCGGTCGGTATGAGCAGCGCGGCAAGCAGGGCGAGAATGCCGGCCGCGATCAGCGTCTCGCTGCGCTGCTGGCGCCAGGTGGCCCAGATCACGAGGCCACCACCTGAGGCGAGGGAGTGCGTAGCGAAGCCGCCGCGCCGTGGTAGCCGAGGTATGCGAGCACGATCTCCTCGAGATCGACCTCGTGCTGCTGCCAGCTCGAGTCGTAGACGTGACCGTTGGCGCGCACGAGCAGCGTGGTCTGGCGCTCCGTATGGCTCGCCCGGATCACGTGGTGAACACGGGCGACCGCCACAGGATCGGTGCGCGGCCCGGTCAGCAGGCGGTGGCTCGCGACGATCGCCTCGATCGGCCCCGCAAGCTGGACGCGGGCCGAGGAGAGAATCACGAGGTGGTCGCAGACCCGCTCGAGGTCGGCGACGATGTGCGAGGACAGGACGACGGTCATGCCTGTCTCCGCGACCGCTTCCATCACGGCCTGGAGGAACTCGCGCCGGGCGAGTGGGTCGAGTGAGGCGACCGGCTCGTCGAGCAGCAGCAACTCCGGGCGCTTCCCGAGAGCGAGCGTGAGCGCGACCTGCGCCTGCTGGCCCCCGGAGAGCTTGCCCACCTTCTGGCGCAGCGGCAAGTCCAGACTCCGGATGCGATCGAGGGCCAGGCCCTCGTCCCAGGACGGGTTGAGCCTGCGGCCGAGTTTCAGCATCTCCGCGATCGTGAAGCCCGCATAGAGCGGATGCTCTTGCGCCAGAAAGCCGATACGGGGCAGGACGGCCGCCGCTTCGCGTCGTGGCGAGTGTCCGAGAGCCCGGACATCGCCGGCCGTCGGCTTGCTGAGACCCACGGCGAGCTGGAGCAGAGTGGTCTTGCCGGCTCCGTTCGGGCCGACGAGCGCGGTGACCGTGCCCGCGGGGATGTCGAGGGTGCAGTCGCGCAGCGCCCAGCGAGAGCCGTAGCGCTTGCCCAGCGCGTCGCACGAGAGCGCGAGCGCGGCGCTCATGCCACCCTCGCCGATGCCGGGGGACGCACCGTGTCGGCGAAGAGCTCCGTCATGGCGTCCTCGTCGAAGCCTGCCGCCCGCGCGCTGTCCACCCAGCTCCGGAGCGTCGCGCGAAGCGCGTCCACGCGGTCGGGCCGAAGCGGAGGCGGCTGGCTCGAGACGAACGTCCCCTGACCGCGGCGGCCCTCCACGATCCCGTCCAAGTCGAGCTCGCGGTAGGCCTTGAGCACGGTATTCGGGTTGATCGCGAGGCTCGCGACGACTTCCTTCACCGTCGGGAGCTGGTCTCCAGGGTGCAGGATCCCGAGGCGCACGGCCTGCTTGACCTGCTGGACGAGCTGAAGATATGTCGGAACGCCGGAACGGGCGTCGAGCCGGAATTCGATCACTTTCCCTCTTTATCTAGTTAGCTAGATAAAGGTAGAAGCTCGCGCGTCTCGTGTCAAGAAGACGATGGGTAGCGCTATCTGAATCCGGCGTCGCCCTGGTCGCGCAGGCGCGGACGAGGGCGCAGCGCGTAGCGCAGGGCGTAGGCGCCGAGCGTCCACTCCCCTACTGCCATCAGCGGCAGCAGCCGCACGAAGCGGCGACGCAACAGCGGATCCTCGTCGAGCCGCCGGTAGATCACGGGCAGGCGCAGGAGCGCGAAGTAGTGCAGCGGCACGCGGCTCGCGATGCGCTTGCTGAGACCCTCGCGCTGCACCGCCCCGATGCGAGCCGCGGCGAACGCCGTACGTGACTGCTGGCGGCGTAGCTTGGCGAAGGTGTCGCGGTCGTGGTCGTGCAGCGCGGCGTAGCGCGGGTCGAAGACGAGGCGGATGCCGCGTGCGAGCGCGTCGGCGCTCAGGACGGCATCCTCGCCGCCGTAGCTCTCGTCGAAGCGCAGGTCGAGCGAGCGCGGGACGAGCATGCAGTAGGACGACACGAAGCGCACGTCGCGCGGACCGCCGCGCTCGAGGAACGGCGTCTCGATCTGCAGGTGCGCGACCCACGAC
>JALYLC010000575.1 GCA_030774435.1 Actinomycetota bacterium | reverse complement strand
CGTCTACCTCGCCTTAACCGAGGACGAGCTCGAAGAACTCATCGGAGCGCTCGAGGACATGCGCGAAGCGCCGCACGCGGCCCAGACTCGCACTAACCACCCGCTCGCGAAAGCGTTGCCGCGACCCGATCACGCGGCGCGATGGCGCGGCTAGGCCCGTTGGCCGCCGGCATCACGTGCGGTCCGGCTGGCCTCCGCGATGGCGATCAGGGAAGATCACGGGTGGCTCACCCGAACGATCAGAAGGGCGTCCTCATGGCACGTACGCTGTCGAACCCCACTGGACTCCACCCCGCTCCCGGCTTCAGCCACGTCGCCATCTCACGAGGCTCAACCATGGTGCACTTCGCGGGCCAGATCGCGCTCGACGAGAACTTCGGCATCATCGGCGGAGCCGACCTCTTCGAGCAGACGCAAGCCGCCATGCGCAACCTCGAGACAGCCATGAATGAAGCCGGCGTCGACTGGCAACACATCGTGCGACGCACCATCTACACCACCCAACCGACCCAGTATGAGGTCATCACGAGCGCGATTCACTCCGTGACGGGCGGAGCGGACGACCCACCTCAGACGATCGTGGGGATCACGGGGCTGGCCATCAACGGCCTACTCATCGAGATCGAATGCACGGCGGTGCTCGACTGAGCCATCCCGTGTCAACAAACGCGCGGTGGTCGATTGACCGGCGACAAAGCGACCACGTCCGCATGCATCCCGAGCACGCCCGCGCTGGGGTCCCTCTCGTGTTGCTCGATGAACGTGCCGCACCACCACGGCTCGGTGGCTTTGCTAACAAACAAACGGAGCAGCGAGCCTCGCCCGGCGTCTGAAACGGCTGGCCTAAGGGTGAGAATCGGAATTCGAACCCGCGACCTCCCGGATCACAACCGGATTCGATTGAACGCCCCCGTTGCGCAACCGCGTGCGCCGGGAGCAGTGGGAGGGCCGAATCGAATCACCCGCGCGCCGTCTGCAGACGTGGATCGACAGAGACCGGCAGGGCGGCTGGCGGCGGGCGTGCTCTTCACACCGAGTATCGTCGCGGATCGATGTCGCCTGCCTCCATGCGCAACCCCACCGTGGTCTTCCGCGGGCCCGGCATGGTCGAGTTCGAGGACCGGCCGCTGCCGACTCCGGGGCGCAGCGAGGTGCTGCTGCGCACGCGCCGCACGCTCATAAGCCCAGGCACGGAGCTCACGATCCTGTCGGGCGACTTCGCGCCGGGATCGGCCTGGGACGGCTACGGGCAATTCCCGTTCGTGGCCGGCTACAGTGCCGCAGCCGAGGTCGCCGAGCTCGGCGAGGACGTCGAAGGCCTGGCGATCGGCGATCTCGTCGCGGCCGGCACGCCGCACGCGCGCTGGTCGACTACGTCCGCGGGTGCCGTCTACCCGCTGCGCGGGGCCGCCGTCCCGATCGACCTTATGCCCTTCGTCACGCTCGCGGCCACCGTCATGAACGGCGTGCGTCGCGGCCAGGTCGCCTGGGGCGACTCCGTCGTCGTCTTCGGCCTCGGCTTGCTCGGCCAGCTGGCGGTGCGCTACTGCCGGCTGTGCGGAGCGCGGCCCGTGCTCGGCGTCGACCTCATCGACGCCCGGATCGCGCTCCTGCCCCCCGGCGTCACCGGCGTCCACCCGGAGCGACAAGCGCTGCGCGACGCCGTGGCGGACGCCACGCGCGGACGCATGGCCGACGTGGTCTTCGAGGCCACCGGCGACTCCCAGCTGATCCCGGGCCAGTTCGCGCTGCTGCGCCCGCAGCAGGGCCGCTTCGTCGTGCTGTCGAGCCCGCGAGGCAACGCGACGCAGTTCGACTTCCACGACCTCGCCAACGCACCGAGCCACACCATCATCGGCGCTCACATCAGCTCGCATCCCACCGTCGAAACGCCACAGGCACCCTGGACGCTCGCCCGCCACGCCGAGCTGTTCTTCGACCTGGTGAGCGACCGCGAGCTCGAACTCGAGCCGCTGATCAGCCACCGGCTCGGCTTCGCAGAGACCTGCCACACCTACCGATCACTGCTCCGCGATCGCTCCCAGTCGCTCGGCATCGTACTGAACTGGGACTAACCGCCCGCGTCCACGTGCTCGTGACCGCTGCAGGCATTTCGTCATCGGGGCGAGAGGATCTGAACCTACGGAGGCCTTCGCTCAGCCCCCGCCGCTCGACGGGGACGACCGTCACCGCGGCCGTCGATGCGCTCAGCCCGAGCTCACGGCAGACGGCGGCGGCCTGGCGGAGCAAGGAACGGGCCTTCGCGCCCCTAGCGCTTCCCGACGATCTTCACGGTCGCTGCCGCACAGTTGTTCTGGGAGTCGGGGTCATTGACGAACCCTGCCTGCTCGACCATGCATCCCGTGCTAGTGGCGTGCTTGCTGCCAGTGGCGACGACCGCGGCAACGACTGTCGTCGTCAAGGTGACGCCGGGCCCGACGATGCCGTACTCACAGGCGGGAGTGTCGGGGCTGATACCGAGATCGCAGGTCTCGGAGACAAGCTGCAGTTGCTCAGACGTCCACATCACGTTGAAGTCCGCGGCGTCGGGGCCGTTGTTCTTGGCGATGATCGTGAACGTGATCTCATCGCCGACCTTCGCGTGCTCGACGCTCGCGGTGTTCGAGACGATCGCAAGGTCTGCGGTCGGCACAGCTTGGGCCCCCGCTCCCGATGCCAGCGTAAGCCCGATGGTGGCCAAGCCGAGCAGAACGGTCAGGACGGTCATGCCGAGGTTGGGCGTAGATCGACGCATGATGCGCCCCTTTCATTGCATGGCAAGAGCTCCCGCACCGCGCAGAGGGTGCTTGGGAACGGTCCCGCCGGAGCCGGGTGCGGAACCTCCCGTCCGAAACTGGCGCTTCGTCTCACCTGGAGTCGCTCTCCCCCTGGTCACCAGGAGTGTCTCGCTCCTTGCGATCCTGGTCAAGGGGCAAAAGCGGAAGCTCCGAAGCTGCCAGTGCAGTTTGCGGCCAGGGCCGGGCGGCGAGCTGAAAACGCCTAGGGGACGCTTCCCATCCTCCCGGCCCGCCTCCTGGGTGCGGCATCGGTTACCTCGAGACGAGAACTTCTGCCGCGGGTGGCGTTGCCCGGCCGTGGGTGTAGGAATCGCACGGTGAGCGGCGATCGTGCATTCCCAACGGGTACCGTCACGATGCTGTTCACCGACGTCGAGGGCTCGACGCGACTGCTGAAGCAGCTTGGTGATCGTTACGGCGGGATGCTCGCGGAGCACCGGCGACTGCTGCGCGAGGCCTCTGCGGCTCACGGCGGGCGCGAGATGGACGCGCAAGGGGATGCCTTCTTCGTCGCGTTTTCGCGGGCTCGGAACGCGGTCGAGGCAGCAGTCGAGGCCCAACGAGCACTTGCCGCGCAGGCATGGCCCGACGGTGTCGAGTGCCGCGTGCGAATGGGCCTGCACACGGGTGAGCCGGCGGTCGGGGAGGAGGGCTACCACGGGATGGGCGTCCATCGGGGCGCCCGCATCTGCGCGGCAGGGCACGGTGGGCAGATCCTGCTCTCCAATACCACCCGCGAGCTGGCTGAGGACGAGCTGCCCGCGGGCGCCGCTGAGCACGTGCGCGGCTCTGCGCCTCATCGCGGCATCGACAGGCTGGCCGACCTGCATCACCTTGAATACGCAGAATCAGCGCGACTTGCTGCACATTGCGCGACTCCATCACCAGCCCGGCGATCACGCGACCAAGAATTTCGGTGAGATCGCGAGCGTGCTCCTCGCGCGTCAGATCGGCGCACCCCTTCTCGTAGTTGATGACGAGCTTGGCGTAAAAGATGGCGCTCGCGCGGGGCATCGCGCGCCTCAGCACGGCCGAACTTGCTGCGGACGCCGAGATTGCTGGAACCCTCACGCCCGTCGAAGCACGGATGGTGTTCCT
>JALYLC010000574.1 GCA_030774435.1 Actinomycetota bacterium | reverse complement strand
GCGCCTCGCCGTCACCGTTGGTCGCGGCCGCGCCGTTGCTCGGGGCCGCCCCGTTGGCGCGTGCCGCGCCGTTGCTCGCCACGGACTCCAGAGCCCGCTCACGCTCGATCGACTCGTCCCTCGCCGCACTCTCGCTGACGGCCGCCACGACCTCGGGCGGGAGCACCTTCAGCTCCTCGCCGCGGATGACCTGCTCGGCCGTGAAGTGGCGGACCGTCGCGCCCGTGACGCGCTCGATCTCGGCCACGCCCTTGCGATCGCGATGGGTCATGAAGGTGTAGGCGATGCCGCTGCGGCCGACGCGGCCCGTGCGGCCGATGCGGTGCGTGTACTCCTCCGGATCGTCGGGCACGTCATAGGAGAAGATGTGCGAGATGTGCGAGATGTCGAGGCCGCGGGCGGCGACGTTCGTCGCCACGAGCAGCTTTGCGCGGCCACTGCGGAAGCGCAGCATCACGCCGTCTCGGCGTCCCTGGGGCATGTCGCCGTGCAGCGGAACGGCATCGAAGCCGCGTGCTCCGAGCTGGGCGACGAGGTCGTCGACCGTCATCTTGCGCCGCCGGAACACGATCGAGGCGGCCGGCCGGTCGCGCTCGAGGATCGCACAGAGCACGTCCAGCTTGCGGTTCGGCTCGACGTCGACGATGACCTGGTCGATCGTCTCGACGGTCAGGGTCGCCGACTCCACCTTCACGTGCACCGGCTCGTACAGGTAGCGATCAGCGAGCTTGCGGATGGGCGCCGGCATCGTGGCCGAGAAGAGCAGCGTCTGGCGGCCCGACGGCGTCTTCTTGAGAATCCACTCGACGTCCTCCATGAAGCCGAGCGAGAGCATCTCGTCGGCTTCGTCGAGCACGACATAGCGCGTATCCGAGAGCTGCAGCCAGCCGCGGCGGATCAGGTCCATCACACGGCCGGGCGTGCCGACCACGATCTGCGGCCCCTGCCGCAATTGCACCGTCTGCTCGGGAATCGGCTGGCCGCCGAAGACCGCGACCACCTTCACGCCCTTGAACTCCGAGAAGGTGCGCAGCGCCTGCGCGACCTGGATGCAGAGCTCACGCGTGGGCGTGAGCACGAGCACCTGGATGTCCTCGGAGGTCTCGTCGATCTGCTCGACGGCCGGCAGCCCGAAGGCCGCCGTCTTGCCACTTCCCGTCTGCGCCTGGCCGATGATGTCGCGCCCGCGCATGATCACCGGGATGGTCTCTACCTGAATCGGCATCGGCTCGGTGTACTCGAGCGCTTCGATCGCCTCGAGCACGCCCTGCGAAAGGCCGAGTTCGGCGAATCCGGTCACTTGTTCTTCCTCCGTGGTTCAGTATCGCCACGGCGGGGGGCCGGATCGGCCGGGAGCGCCGTAGCTCCTCAAGGGCCTGCGCCGCGGAGCGCGGCGCACATTCCCTCTCACAAAGGGTAGCACCGGTCGCGGGTACCCTCTAGCCGTGCCAACCCTGCACGTCACCGGTCTGCGCAAGAGCTTCGGCACCCATGTCATCTACGACGGGGTGTCCTTCCGGCTGCCGCCGGGCGAGCGCCTGGCCCTGATCGGCCGCAACGGCGCGGGCAAGACCACGCTGCTGCGCACGATCGTCGGCGAGATCGACGCCGACGCCGGCGAGCTGGGCAAGCCCAAGAGCTACCGCATCGCCCTGCACGACCAGCGGCCGCCGATTGCGGGCGCACATACCCTCGGCTCGTACGTCGGCGAGGGCCTCGCCGACGTCCACGCGGCCGAGGACCGGCTGCGCGAGCTGGAGCGCCGCATGGCCGATGGCGACGGGAGCGACGACGTGCTTCGCGCGTACGCGCACGCGCAGTCCGAGCTCGAATCCGTCGGCGGCTATGCCTGGCGGGCGCGCTTCGAGGAGATCCTGCGCGGACTGGGCTTCAGGGTCGAGGACGCCGAGCGCCCGCTCGGCTCGTTCTCCGGGGGAGAGCTGACGCGCGCCTCGCTCGCGCGCGTGCTCGCCGCCCAGCCCGACCTGCTGCTGCTCGACGAGCCCACCAACCACCTCGATCTGCGCGCACTCGAATGGCTCGAAGATCAGCTGACGGCGCTGACGTGCTCGATCCTGCTCGTCTCGCACGACCGCTGGTTCCTCGAGCGAGTGGCGACGGGCGTGCTCGAGCTCGAGTTCGGCCGCGGCAAGCACTACGCGATGGGATACAGCTCCTACCGCCGCGAGAAGGCGCTGGCACTCGCGAACCAGGCCGACGCCTTCGAGCGCCAGCAGGCCGAGATCGCGCGCCTGCAGCGCTTCGTCGACAAGTTCCGCGCGGGCACACGCTCGCGCCAGGCGCAGTCCAAGGTCAAGCAGATGCAGCGCATGCCGCGGGTCGAGGCGCCGCGTCGAGAGCGCGCGCTCGCGTTCGGCTTCTCGAAGGT
>JALYLC010000573.1 GCA_030774435.1 Actinomycetota bacterium | reverse complement strand
GGCGCCAAGTACACGGTGCCGTACGCGATCTGGACGACGGGCATCGCGTGGCGCACCGACAAGGTCAAGGGCATGACGGGCTCGTGGAACGACCTCTTCAACCACCCCGAGGCGGCCAAGCACACCTACCTGCTCGAGGACTTCCGCGAGGTCATCGGCATGGGCCTGCTGGTCACCGGCGTCAAGAACGTGAACTCCACGGACGCCGGCCAGATCACGAAGGCCCAGAACAAGATCCTGACCCTCAAACCGCGCCTGCGCGGGTTCACGAGCCTCAACAGCGAGATGGCCAACGGCACGAGCTGGCTGACGCACATGTGGTCGGGCACCGTGTACCAGGCGCTGCTCGTGATGAAGCACCCCGAGACGCTGCACTACCAGACCAACAAGGAAGGCGTCCCGGTCGGCAGCGACACGATGGTCGTGCTCAAGAGCGCGCCGCACCCGAACACGGCGCAGCTCTTCCTCAACTGGATGCTGGCGCCCGAGCACTCCTCGCAGAACGTCAAGCAGATCGGCTACCCGATGATGACGACGTCCGGCCTGAAGACCTACGACGGCCTGACGAAGAAGTACCCGTGGCTGAAGGTCACGACGGGCGAGGTCGAGCACGGTCAGAAGTTCAAGCCGCAGGATCCCAAGACCCTGCAGCTCTGGAACACCGCCTGGTCGAAGATCCAGGCCTAGGGCAGGCAACACCCGGTGCGACGCGGCCTCTGGTCGAGCTTCCTCGTTCCGCCGGGCCTCTGGCTCGTCGCGCTCTATCTGGTCCCGCTGGGCCTGATCGTCGCGGCGTCGTTCGGCACCGTCGACTTCCTCGGCCGGGTCATCTATGCCTGGCCGTTCTCGGGCTGGGACCTGAGCAACTACCACACGGTCCTGACCTCGGCCTACCTGCCGGCGTTCTTCCGGTCGCTCGCCTTCGCCCTGCTGACCACGCTGCTCTGCCTCGTCATCGGCTATCCGGTGGCGTACGTGATCGCCCGCTACGGCGGCCGCCTGCGCCATCTGCTGGTGGTGCTGCTCGTCCTGCCGTGGTTCGTCGACTACCTGATCCGCATCTACGCGTGGATCGTTCTGCTCGGTGACAACGGCGTCGTCAACCACTGGCTGGGTGACCTCGGCATGGCGGGCGACCCGCCGGTCCAGTTCCTGGGAACGTGGTGGGCAGTCGTCGGCGGCCTCTTCTACAGCTACTTCCCGTTCATGGTGCTCCCGATCTACGCGGCCGTCGAGCGCATGGACTCCTCCCTCGTCGAGGCGGGGAAGGATCTCTACGGCACACCCTGGCAGACATTCCGCTACGTCACGTTCCCGGCGACGTTCCAGGGCGTGGTGGCCGGAGCGGTGCTCGTCTTCCTTCCCGCTTCGGGCGACTTCGCCAACTCCGAGTTCCTCGGCTCCCCCAACACGTCGATGATCGGCAACGTCATCAACGAGACGTTCAACCAGGGCGGCTACGTGCCGCTGGGCGGAACGCTGACCGTCTGCTTCATGGTCGGCATCGCAGCCTTCATGGTGTTCTACCTGCGCTCGGCGGCGCGGGCCTCGCGCGAGGGTGCCCTGTGAGCGCCGTCACCGAGGGGCGCACGCGCCGCCGCAAGGGCTTTGACCGCCCTCGCTTCCTGTGGGTGCTGTATGCGGCCATGTGCCTCTACCTCTTCGTGCCGATCCTGATCGTGATCGTGTACTCGTTCAACTCGACCAACTCGCTGCAGGTGTTCGGCGGGTTGAGCACGCGCTGGTACCGCGCGTTCTGGGACGACCCGCAGATCAAGAACTCGCTCGTCGCGAGCTTCGAGGTCGCCGCCGTGACGATGATCGTTGCGACGCTCCTCGGGACGCTGCTCGCCTTCGGGCTCGTGCGTGCGCGCGGACGCATCGGCGGCTCCGCCAACGTCCTCATGCTGCTGCCCCTGATTACGCCCGAGATCGTTACCGCGGTCGGCCTGCTGCTGCTCTTCGGGCGCGCGGGCACGACGCTCTCACTGAAGACGATCATCCTCGGCCACATCACGTTCTCGATCTCGTACGTCACGGTCATCGTGCGGGCGAGGCTGTCGCTGCTCAACCGCGAGGTCGAGGAAGCCGCGATGGATCTCGGCGCCACCGAGCTCGGCGCCCTGCGGCTCGTCACGCTGCCCGCCCTCTACCCGGCGATCGCGGCCTCGGCGCTGCTCGTCTTCGTGCTCTCCTTCGACGATTTCGTCACGTCCGTCTTCGTCTCGGGTGCCGGCACCTCGCCGCTGCCCGTGCGCATCTACTCTCTGTTACGCGTCGGCATCTCGCCCGAGATCAATGCCGTCGGCACCACGATGATCGCGATCACCCTCCTCATCGCCCTGGCCACGCTGCCGCTGCTGCTGTGGCGGCGCCGCACCGAGCCCCCGGCTACTGCCATGCCCGCAGCCGAATGAGCGACGCCGAGCTCACGATCGCCCTGAGCGGCGTCGTCAAGCGCTTCGGCGACCAGTACGCCGTCAAGCGGCTCGACCTCGACATCGCGAAGGGCTCGTTCTTCTCGATTCTCGGGCCCTCCGGCTGCGGCAAGACGACGACGCTGCGCATGGTCGCGGGCTTCGAGCAACCCGACGAGGGCCACATCCTGCTGGAGGGCCTGCCGGTCGAGGGCGTCCCGCCCTACCGCCGCAATGTCAACACGGTGTTTCAGAGCTATGCACTCTTCGAGCACCTCTCGATCCAGGACAACATCGCCTTCGGCCTGCGCCGCAAGAAGGTCGCGAGGCCGGAGATCACGCGCCGCGTGGGGGAGATGCTCGAGCTCGTGCGCCTCGCCGACCGCGCGAAAGCCAAGCCGCGGCAGCTCTCGGGCGGCCAGAGGCAGCGCGTGGCGCTGGCCCGCGCGCTCGTCAACCTCCCCGCCGTGCTGCTGCTCGACGAGCCACTGGGCGCGCTCGATCTGCAGCTGCGCAAGCAGATGCAACTGGAGCTCAAGCACATCCAGCGCGAGGTCGGGATCACGTTCGTGTACGTGACCCACGACCAGGAGGAGGCGCTCACGATGTCGGACTCGATCGCCGTCATGAACGCCGGCGAGCTGCAGCAGGTCGGCAACGCCGAGGACGTCTACGAGCGGCCCGCCAACTCGTTCGTGGCGCAATTCATCGGCATTTCGAACCTGCTCGACGCGACGGCCGAGCAGGACGGCGTGCGCCTGACCTCGGGCATGGTGCTGCCGGCGCGCGTGCCGGCCGACATCGCTGCAGGCAGCCAGGTGTGCCTCTCGATCCGGCCCGAGAAGCTCGCGCTCGGCCCGATCGCAGACGGCCGCGTCGGCGTCGAGGGCACCATCGTCGAGTCGGTCTACATGGGCACGGTCACGCACTACGTGGTCGAGATCGCGCCCGGCGCGCGCATGATCGCCGTCACGCAGAACACCGAGGACGCGAGCGACGGCACGCGCCCTGGAGTGGGCTCGAAGGCCACGCTCTCGTGGCGCCCCGAGCACGCGCTCGTGCTCGCCTCGTGACCCCAGAAATTGCAGCGGCTACCGCAGCGCGGCACGCGTGGCCTCGACGACGGCAGCCGGAGGGCCGTTGCCGGGGAGCTTCGACCAGGCTGCCTGCACGCGCTCGTAGGCCTCGCGGGTGCCGCGGCCGAGGGCGGGAACGCCCTGGACGTCCATCAGGTCGATCGCCAGCTGCGCCTCGCAGGTCAGGATCGTGTCGAGCAGATGCAGTGCCCGGCGCGTCGTGAAGACCACGCTCGGCGCCACCGTGCCGTGATCCTCGACGTCGAGGTCGAGCGGCGGGAGGTGGATGGAGACGGGCGCGGCCAGGTGCTTCAGCTCTGCCAGCAGCGCCGCGGCCGCGTATTGCACGAGCGCGCGACGGGGTCGCTGCTCGGCCATCTCCTCGTCGTTCAGGCCTGCCAGCATGAGCTTTGGATCGGAGAAGCGGATCGTCATGACCTTGTTCATCCGCCGCTCCGAGATCATCGCGACGTGCGCCGCGCCGATGCGCAGCGCGTCGAATGCGAGCGCCAGCTGCATCGGCTGGAAGTTGCCGTTCGAGATCATCGTGTCGCGCTCGATCAGCACCATCGGGTTGTCGCCGATGCCGTTCAGCTCGACCTCGACCGCGTGCTCGGCGGCCCGCACCTGCTCCCGATAGGCGCCGTTCACCTGAGGCGCGACCCTGAACGAGAGCGGGTCCTGCACCGAGAGCACCGTCGCCGGGTCGTGCAGGTACGAGCCCTCCAGCAGCGCGCGCACCTCGGCGGCCGCCGCCACCTGCCCCGGGATCGCCTTGCCGCCCGCCGCCGCCTCGTCGAAGGCACCCGGGTTGCCGCTCACGGCCTCGAGCGAGAGCGCGCAGGCCAGGTCGGCCAGGCGCGCGAGCCGGAACCCCTCCTCGGCCACGAGCGCACCCGCGCCGATGGCGACGCCGTTGGAGCTCACGAGCGCGAGGCCTTCCTTCGGCTGGGCCACGATCGGCGTCAGGCCCGCGCGGGCCAGCGCCTCGGCCGCCGGCAGCAATTCGCCGTTCAGCTCGGCCTCGCCGCTCCCGATCAGGACGGCGGCGATCGCGGCCATGTGCATGAGATCGCCCGCGCCCACCGAGCCCGCGCTCGGCACGATCGGGTGCACGCCGGCGTTGAGCATCGCCACGAGCAGCCGCACCGTCTCGAGCGTGAGACCCGAGCCGCCCCGCGCCGCGCCGCCGACGCGCGCGAGCATGGCTGCTCGGACAACCTCGGTGTCGAGCGGTGGGCCGATGCCGCTCGCATGGGCCTCGATCATCTGGCGCTGGTAGCGCTGCAGGACGTCCAGTGGCACGCGGTGGTCGCGCATGTGGCCGAGGCCCGTGTTCAGCCCGTAGATCAGCCGCTCGCCCGCGACCGCGCGATCGACGACGGCGCGGCTCGCGAGGATCGTCGCCTCGACCTCGGGCGAGAGCTCGACCGTTGCGAGCTCGCGCGCGGCGCGCACGACGTCCGCCGCCGTGATACCGCCGCTGGCGACGACGACCGCGTCGGTCACGAGGCGCCGGCGTGGGCGACGAGCTCGATCCCGAGCAGCCGCTCGGGATCGCGGTAGACGGACGCCTCGCGCACGCCCGCTCCCAGCGGGATGCGGTCGCGCGGCACGGCCAGCACGACGATGCGCTCGCCGGGCTCGCGATGCGCCGCGGGCGTCGGCATGCCGTCGGCCTCGGCGAGCGTCACGATCAGGTCGGGATAGGTGGCGGCGCGCTCGCCGTCGATGTCGGCGGCCATGTACTCGTTGCAGACGTGGACGACGAGACGCGCGCCGCTGTCGATCTCGAGCGTGCCGACGTCCCAGTTCTCGCGCACGGCGACGTTTGCCGCGAGCAAGGGGCCGCGCCCGAGCTCGCGGCCGCCGAGCGTCTCGCGGATCGCAGTGAGCATCGCCTCGCCGCCCTCACCCTCGGCGGCGGTCATGGCCTCGCCGAGGCGGATGCAGGCCGAGACGGCACCGACCGCGCCGAACTCGCGCAGGAAGTCGACGGGGTAGGGACCGCGCGAGGCGAGCAGCGAGCCGCCGGCCTCGGCCGAGGCGTGGTGGAGGATGCTCGAGACGATGCCGACGGGCCCGCGTGCGACGATCTCGACGTGACCGTGGTGGTCCTCGACGCCTCCCACGGCTGCCTGGACGACCGTGATGTCGGTGCGGCTGGCGAGGCCCATGCCACCCATCGCGACAGTCGGGTGGCCGCGGCCATTGGCGTTGCAGTCGACGACCGCCAGGTGCGGGTCGAGCGCGTTCGCGAGCCATGTGCCGGCCATGAACGCGCCCGGATGCGCGGTCATCGTGCCGACGATCGCGCCGTGCCCCTCCCAGGCCTCGCACGCGAGCTCCAGCGCGCGCAGGCCGTCGCGCGGCCAGGTCAGCCGGCGCTGCGTGCCGGGCGCGCCCACGCCCGTCATGATCATGACCTGGTCGTCGCCCTCGAGCTCGTCGAGTGACACGAGCACCGGGGTGCCGACCGCAAAGACGGTGCGCGCAGCCTCGAGCCCGCGCTCGAGCCCGCCGCCCCCCGCGCCGAAGACGAGACCGCCCATGGAGGCCGCGCGTGCATCTTCGAAGGTGAGCTCACGCATGCCGCGGGTAGCATAGGGGTCTCACGATCCAAGGAGAACCGCCATGCCGATGATCCAGATCCACATGCTGCCTGGGCGCACCGACGAAGAGAAGCGCGCGGTGCTGACTGCGATCCACGAGGCCGTGACGAGCACGCTGGGCGTCCCGGACAGCGCCGTGCGCGCGTGGATCACCGAGATGGACCCGCACGGCTTCATCCGCGCCGGCGAGATCGCGGCCGACCAGCTGGCCGCGAAGTAGCGTCACAGCCAGTCGTCGATCAGCCTGCGGGCGATCGACAGCCGGCCGGGCAGATCGGGGAGGTTGTCGCGCGTGAACCAGCGCGCGTCGACCAGCTCGGCCTCCTCGATGCGCAGATCGCCGCTGACCCACGTCGCGGTGAAGCCGATCATGAGCGAGTGGGGGAACGGCCAGGGCTGGCTGGCGAAGTAGGAGATGTCGGTCACCTGGATGCCGACCTCCTCCTCGAGCTCGCGCGCAACGCACTCCTCGAGCGATTCACCTGGCTCGACGAAGCCGGCGAGCACGCTGTAGAGGCGGCCCGGGAAGCGCACCGCCCGCGCGAGCAGGATCTCGTCGCCGCGCGTCACGCGCACGATCACGGCGGGTGAGAGGCGCGGGAAGGCGGCGTGGCCGCACACGGTGCAACGCCGTGCGCGCTCGCCCGGCGCGTGCTCGGTGAGCGCGCCGCAGCGGCCGCAGTGGATGTGCGTGCGATCCCACTCGACCAGTTGCGCGGCGCGCCCGGCCAGCGTCCAGAGGTGCTCGTCGATGCGGCCGTAGAGGTCGCGCAGCGTGCGGAATGCCATGCCCGGCGGCGGGTCGTGATCCTCAGGCAGCTCGGCGGAGCGGCAAGGCACGCCGTCGAGCTCGCCCAGGTAGAGCGAGCGCACCGGCGCGATGCCGAGCGCCTCGGCCTCGGCGGCGGTCGGCAGCTCGTCGTGATCGCCGAGATCGCGCACCAGCACGTCCATGCCGCGGATGCCGATCCAGAGTGCATCGCCCTCCACCACCGGCGCGACGCTGGGCACGAACCGCGAGCTCACGCCAGCGCGCGTTCCGTGAACCACGCGGCCAGCCGGCCGGCCTCCTCGCCCAGGGGGTGCGACTCGGTCACGACGGGGAAGCGCGAGCGCACTTCCGTGAGCAGCTCGGCGAGCGCCGGAGGCGGTTCACGGCCGGCATCGGACAGGGCCTGCGAGGCGATGGCGGAGACGATCGCCATCGCGGCGTCGAGGCAGCGCCCGACCTGCTCCTGGCGGCGCCAGGCGAAGAAGGAGGGCGCGCAAGTGTCGTTCTGGCCGTAGCCGCCGAGTGGGATCAGCGTGGGCTGCGCAGCGGTGCGCGCCTCCTCGGCCCACCAGGTCTGCACCATGTAGAGGATCTTGACGGGGACGTGGCCCTCGCCGAACACCGTCGGATCGGTCAGCAGCCGCTCCGTCTGGCGCTCGAGCAGCTGGCAGATGTCGGCCCAGGCCATCGCGAGCCCGTCCATCGCGGGCGGCGCCTGCGCGTTGTGATAGCTGCCGTTCGAGAGCGTCGCGCCCAGCGGGTAGCCGTCACAGGGCGTCACGTACACGGGGTTGTCGCTCACGGCGGCGAGCGACGAGGTCGCCGCACGCTCGGCCTCGGCCGTCGCACGGCGCAGCCGGCCCAGCACGCGCGGCAGGATGCGGAACGAGACCGGGGCCTGGAAGTGGCGCCGCTCGCCCGCGCCACCGGCCAGCAGCTCGCGCAGCGAGCGCAGCGCCGCCACCTCGTGCTGCTCGTCCCAGAGCGTCTCGAGCAGCGGCGAATGCTGCTCGTCCGGCGTGCGGATCGCCTCGGCGGTCAGCGCGCAGACCCGCTCGGCCAGGGCCAGGCGGTTGCGACCCGAGAGCGCCGCATCGGCGACCAGCGCGGAGGCACAGGGTGAGCCGTTGATCAGCGACATCGCCTCGCGCGAGTCCTCGACGGTGCGCGATGAGAGCCCGCCGAAGAGGTGCCCGAGCGGGAGGATCTCGCCGCTGCCGCCGTTGCCCTGCGCGGGCACGGTGGGCAGAGGCCCGCTCTCGAGCATCCCCGCGACCGCCCGCGCCAGCTCGGGCCGCGCCCCCGAGTTGCCCTCGACCATGCCCGTCAGGCGCGTCAGCACGATCCCGCGCACGACGCGCTCGGGCAGTGGCTCGCCGAACGACGCGCCCGAGCGGCCCAGCATGCGCGCGAGGTTGCGCCGCTGATCCGCATCCAGCAGGGTCGAGGCCCCGTCGCCCGCGCTCGTCGTGACGCCGTAGATGAACGCCGCCGGATCACTCTCGACGAGTGCGAGGAACGATGTGCGCGCGGCGCGCATGCGCTCCGCGGCCGCCTCGCCGATGACGATTGGCGCGCCCTCACGGGCGACGCGGCGGTAACTCTCGAGGTCGATGTCCGTACGGCGCTCGAGAGTGACCGCGCGCGTCGCCTGTGCGGTGCTCATCGCTATGCGTTGCTCCCCACCTGTGCCGCGACGCCGCGATCCTTGAGGGCCCCGGCCTTCTCGAACGGCGAGTAGCCGCGCTCCTGCCGCTCCCCGTCCAGGTCGACGTCGACGACCTCGTCGTAGAAGGCGACGAGGCCGCGCAGCGCCGCCGCAGCGGCGATCGGATCCTCGTAGCTCCAGGCGATGTCGTCGTTGCCTCCCACGCTCCAGTACGACGCGATGCCCTTGTACGGGCAGCGGGTGCTGCGCGTCGTCGCCTCGTAGTCGACGGCGAGGTCCTCCTTGGGGAGGTACCAGCGCGTAGGCAGGTTGGTCTCGAAGCAGGCCAGCGGCCGGCTCGACTCCGCCAGCACGACGCCGTCCAGCGAGATGCGCACGTTGCGCGAGCTCGGCACGAGATCGACCCGGTGGTAGGGATCGCGCGGGTGGACGAAGACCTCCTCGTCCTCCTCGTACCAGTGCTCGACGGCATCCCAGTAGAACGCCACGCGCCCGGTGATGTCGGGCGTGCCGGGCAGGATCTCGGGGTAGCCCCAGACCTTGTTCTCGGCGACCTTGCCGCCCGCACGGATCGTCCAGTAGCGAGCATCGCCCTTGAACGGGCAGTGCGTGGTGTGATCGGTCGCCTCGAGCAGGTCGAAGCGGACGTCCGAGCGGGGGAAGTACCAGATCGGCAGGTACCCCGTCTCGTGCAAGAGCGCGACCTGGCAGGAGTCGACGACGGTCTCGCCGCCGATGACCCCGCGCACCCGCCGGGGCGACGGCTCGAGGTACAGCGCGTGCTGCTTGGGCGGATCGGGCTGGAAGTTGAACGTCCCTGCCGGCTTCTTGCCGAACGGGCCAGTGCCCATGGTCAGTCCCATGATGTCTCCAATCGACTCGTCTCGGGAGCGTACATGCGCCCCGCGGCCGGCCGCCGCGGGGCGGCCTGGAAGGTCTAACCGAATGACCGCCGAGGTCATTCCCCGCTACGCGGGCCCTAACCGCCGTGGTGCATCAATCGGGGTCTGACCCCGATTTATGCACCCGCCTAGCCGCTGATGCGGACGGCGCCGATGTAGTCGCTGCGGCTCGCGAGGCTCGTGATCTTCACGACGTCGCCCGTGTGCGGCGC